>JAVEEB010000089.1 GCA_030840665.1 Frankiaceae bacterium
ACCCACTTGTCCGCGGGCTTCGGCACGGGCCCGGACCGCCATGCCCGACTCGACAGGATCAGCGCGAGGAACGACAACACGGCGATCAGCCCAATTGCTGCGAGGCGGGGCGTGCGCTCTCGGGTCAAGACGCCGGTGCGCGTGGCCACGTCTGTTTGATCGGTCAGGCGCGTTCGCGTCTTGAACGAGGCGGTGCTGCGATCCAAGCTCAAGTCGACCACAGGCATGTGACGTCGCGCAGGCCTCACCGAGCGCCAAGCGAACCCCTCGGTTGTCCGAACTCCACTCTAAGGAAGCGAGAAGCCTTGTCTCGAGCGAGATCGACATCCGACGCCGTCGGCAGAATGCCCTTCCTTGTCTGTCCCCGACCGCGAACCACTGGCGTCACCGCCGCTCCGCTCCGCCCCGCGTGACGGAGCGCCGGACTTTCGCGCCGAGATAGAGCGCGCCTGGGAGATCCTTGGGCGGCTCAACGCGCTCGCACCGGGTGACTTTCACGCCATGCGGACGCTGCTCGGCGAGCTGACCGGCCACGAACTCGACCCGTCGGTTCGCGTGCTTCCGCCGTTTCACACCGACGGCGGCCGCAATCTCCGGTTCGGCCGCAACGTGTTCGTGAACCACGGCTGTACCGCCATGGACTTCGGCGGCATCGACATCGGCGACGACGTGATGATCGGGCCCAACGCGCAGCTGATCAGCTCGGGCCATCCGGTCGACCCGGCGACCCGTCGCTCGCAGATCACGACTGCTCCGATCCGCATCGGCCGCGGCGTGTGGATCGCCGCAGGCGCCACGGTCCTGCAGGGCGTCACGGTCGGCGACGACGCCGTCGTAGCGGCCGGCGCCGTCGTCACGAAGGACGTTCCGCCCCGCACGCTGGTTGCGGGCGTCCCCGCAAAGGTCATCCGCGAGCTCTGAGGTGCGTCCTGCCCTCTTGCCTGCGGATACGAGCGACAGCGCCGGTGTGGCCGGCAGGGCAACAGAACGAGACCGGGCGCCTATCCAATTCGTCGGCGCACCACGCGGGTCCGAATCCGATGGGTTACGGCCTCCCCAAACTCCACGAGAGCGCAAGCGCCAGACCTTCAAGTTCCGCGGTTGCGAGCTTTCGACCCGCCGGCGCGAGTGCGCGCCCGCGGGCGGCAAGCTCCAGACCTGTTAGCCGAGCGTGAGCGTCTTGGTGGCCGTGGCCTCGCCGGCTGCGGTCACCGTGACGCGGTAGCGCCCGCGCTTGAGCTTGAGCTTGACCGTGTTGGTGCCGGTCTTGCCCTTGGCGACCGTGATGGTCTTCTTCGCCTTGCCGCGGACGAGCTTGATCGTGACCTTCGCCGGGGCGGAGAGCTTGAAGCTGAGCGACTTGCCGTTCTTGGCGGCGGCGAGGCCGGAGACGACCGGCGGCTTCGGCCGCGGCTGGGCGCTGATGACCGGCGGCGCGACGGGCGTCGGGGTCGGAGTCGGCGCGACGGTCTGGCCCGGCGGCGGGGTGACGGTCACGCTGATCGTCGCGGTCACCGTGTTGGCGTCGTCTCGCGCGGTGTAGGTGATCGTGTCCGGACCCGTGTACCCCTGTTCCGGGTAGTAAGTGCGGCCGACCACCGTGCCGTGGGCCGCGCCGACCACGTCGTAGTCGAGCGGAGCGCCCTCCGGGTCACTGCAGCGGATCGAGAACAGTGCCTCGGTGTCGCGGTCGGTGACCAGGTAGTTCAGGCCGCAGCCCGGCGCCTCGTCCTGCGCCTCGGTCGCACCCTGGTCGCAGATCGCCCCGCGCACGCTGTCGCCGTTGGCGGTGCGGGGGAGACCGTTCTGGTCGGTGCGCAGCGGCAGCCCGTCCTGGTCGGTGCAG
Source organism: Frankiaceae bacterium (assembly GCA_030840665.1). Classification (GTDB taxonomy): domain Bacteria; phylum Actinomycetota; class Actinomycetes; order JAVEEB01; family JAVEEB01; genus JAVEEB01. The sequence continues at coordinate 1,847 of JAVEEB010000089.1, forward strand.
CCCGCGGGGTCGCCGCGGTCGATCGCCGTCGCGCCGGCGTCGACGACGTTGCCTTTGCCGGTGAGGTCGCAGTTACCGCTCGCCGTGTCGAAGTGGCTGTAGGTCACCGTCAGCAGCGTCAGCGGCGCGCTCGACTGCCCGCAATCGCTGCCGACGTTGCCGGCGAGGACCGAGTTGGCGATCCGTCCCGTGAAGCCGTTGAACATCCCTGCGAAGTAGAGCCCGCCGCCGCTGTTGCCGGTGACCGTCGAGGAGCGGAGGTCGACGTCGGTGTTCGCGTACACGCCCGCGCCGGTGTTGCCGTTCACCGTCGAGTTGATGATGGCCAAGTCGTGGCTCGTCGAGGCGATCCCGCCGCCGGAGATCGCCGAGTTGCCCGTGAACGTGGAGTCGCGGACCTCGAAGTGCTCGGAGTGGTCCATCAGCCCGCCGCCGGCTCCGGCGTCGCTCCCGCTGACCGCGACGCGCAACATCCGGCCGGTCCAGACCTGCGCGGAGATCGCTCCGCCCTGCCAGCCGGAGTGCCCGTGCTCCAGCGCCATGTCGACCAGGTCGACGAAGCTGAAGTACCGGTTCAGCCAGACGTCGCCGCCCGCCTCGTCAGCGCTGCCGTTGCGCAGCGTCAGGCCGCTGATGCCGAACGCGCTTCCGGGCCGGCCCTCGTCGGGCGTGTCGAGGACACGATCCTGGCCCTGGGCGTCGATCACCGTCTCATCCGGACCGGCGCCGTAGATGTTGTAGGCCCCGAGCACGTCGAGGTCGCCGCTCTTGTTCGCGTCCTCGCCGGCGGCGCCTGCGAGCTTGTAGGTCCCCTTGGGGATGAGCACTGCGCCGGGTGCCGCGTTGGCGGCGCTGATCGCCTCGCGCAGCGAGCAGTCGGCGTTGCAGGTGCCGTCGCTGAGGTCGGCGGTCTTGGTGACCGTGTACACCGGCGAGGACGTCATGTCGAGCACGGCGTCGTCCTTGGGCTGGGGTTCGCTCCAGGTGGCGAGCTCGATCGAATACGTCGTGTTCGGCGCCAGCCGCAGGCCGTTGAGCTGGGCGTCGCCGCCCGTGTCCGACACACAGCCGCCGGGCACGAGGTCGAACGCCCCGGGCCGGCCGCTGAAGACCGCGAGATGGGAGAGGAACTGCGACCCGGTCGTGTCGAACGAGACGTACGCCGGGCTCGCGCCGGTCGTGTACGAGTACCAGACGCTGCGAATGCCCTGGCTGCGGCCTCCGTAGGCGCACGGGATGACCGGATCGGTCGTGTCCGTCGTCGCTTCGCCGACCGCGAGTGTCTTGTGCGCGGGCACGCTGATCGGCGTGCCGGGCCAGTGGTCGTTCGATGGCGCCTGCGCGTGCGCGGACGCCGACCCAGCGAGCAGCACCAAGGCGCTCAGGGCGATCCCTGCCCAACTCCTCTTCATCGGGCGGCAACTCAACCAGAGTGGGGAGCGCCGTGCAACGCTTCAAGTTGCTCGAGCGCGGGGGCCGCGCCTTCGAGGCAGGAGGATCGCGACCGCGC
>JAVEEB010000227.1 GCA_030840665.1 Frankiaceae bacterium
GCGATCTGCACCGTGTTGAGGGCCGCGCCCTTGCGCAGGTTGTCGTTGCTGATGAAGAGCACCAGCCCGCGGCCACCGTCGACCGACTGGTCCTGCCGCACGCGGCCGACGAAGCTCGCATCGCGGCCCGCGGCGTCCAACGGGTTCGGTACGTCGACGACTTCTACGCCGGGCGCCGACCGCAGCAACTCGTGCACGCGCTCCACCGCAAGCGGCCGGGTGAACTCCGCATGGATCGACAGCGAGTGGCCGGTGAAGACCGGGACACGGACGCACGTGCCCGACACGCGCAGCGCCGGGATGTCGAGGATCTTGCGACTTTCGTTGCGGAGCTTCTGTTCTTCGTCGGTTTCGAGGGAGCCGTCGGCCACGATCGACCCGGCGAGCGGGATCACGTTGAACGCGATCGGCTTCACATACTTCTGCGGCTCCGGGAAGGCCACCGCGGCGCCATCGTGCACGAGCGCGGTCGCCTTGTCGGCCGCGGCGAGGATCTGCGAGTTGAGTTCCTCGACGCCCGCCACACCAGAACCAGACACTGCCTGGTACGACGACACGACCAGCCGCACCAGCTCCGCCTCGTCGTGCAGCGGCTTGAGCACGGGCATCGCGGCCATGGTGGTGCAGTTCGGATTGGCGATGATGCCCTTGCTGGCTTGGGAAATCGCGCCCGGGTTGACCTCGCTCACGACCAGCGGCACGTCCGGATCCATCCGCCAGGCGGAGGAGTTGTCGACCACGGTGACGCCGGCCGCCGCGAAGCGCGGAGCCTCGACGCGAGAGGTCGACGCCCCCGCGGAGAACAACGCGATGTCGAGCCCGGACGGGTCCGCGGTCGACGCGTCCTCGACGACGATCTCCTCGCCCTTCCACGGCAACGTGCGGCCGGCTGATCGCGCGGAGGCGAAAAACCTGATGGAGGCAACGGGAAAGTCGCGCTCCGCGAGGATCGAGCGGAGCAGCTCGCCGACCTGCCCGGTCGCGCCGACGATGCCGACGTTGAGGCCGGCGCTCATCGACCGGTCCCGCCATACACGACAGCAGCGGCGTCGTCGTCGGGATCGATGTCGAGGTCGAACTTGGTGTGCAACGCCCGGACGGCCGCCGGCACGTCACTGTCGCGGCACACGACGGAGATGCGGATCTCCGAGGTGGAGATGACCTCGACGTTGACCCCGGCCTCGGCCAGCGCCTCGAAGAACTGCGCGGACACGCCGGGGTGCGACTTCATGCCGGCACCCACGAGCGAGACCTTGCCGACGTGCTCGTCGTACAAGGTGGAATCGAAGCCGATGGAGGCCTTCGCCTTCGCCAGCGCCGTCAAGGCGGTCTGGCCGTCGGCGATCGGGACGGTGAACGAGATGTCCGTGCGACCCGTCGAGGCCGCGGAGACGTTCTGCACGATCATGTCGAGGTTGATCTCGGCATCAGCGAGGACCCGGAAGATGGCGGCGGCCTCGCCCGGCTTGTCGGGGACACCGACGACCGTGATCTTGGCTTCGCTCACGTCGTGCGCGACACCCGCGATGATGGGCTGCTCCACTGCTTCCTCCGGGGTGATGCGGGTGACGTAGGTGCCTTCGTGCTGGGAGAACGACGACCGTACGTGGATCGGCATGTTGGAGCGGCGCGCGTACTCCACGCACCGCAGGTGCAGGATCTTCGCGCCGGATGCGGCCAGCTCGAGCATCTCTTCGTACGCGATCTTCTGGATCTTCCTGGCCGTCGGCACGATGCGCGGGTCGGCCGTGAAGACGCCGTCGACGTCCGTGTAGATCTCGCAGATGTCGGCGCCGAGGGCGGCGGCGAGGGCGACCGCGGTCGTGTCGGAGCCGCCGCGGCCCAGCGTCGTGATGTCTTTCGTGTCCTGGCTGACGCCCTGGAAGCCGGCGACGATCGCGACCGAGCCCTCGTCCAGCGCGCTGCGGATCCGGCCCGGCGTGACGTCGATGATCCGCGCCCGGCCGTGGGTCGAGTCGGTCACCACGCCCGCCTGCGAGCCCGTGAACGAGCGCGCCTGCAGACCCAGGTTGGCGACAGCCATCGCGAGCAGCGCCATGGAGATGCGTTCGCCCGACGTCAGCAGCATGTCGAGCTCACGCGGCGGCGGCAGGATGGCGACCTGCTTGGCGAGGTCCAGGAGTTCATCCGTGGTGTCGCCCATCGCTGAGACGACGACGACCACGTCATTGCCGGCCTTGCGGGTCGCGACGATGCGCTCGGCGACGCGCTTGATGCGCTCGGCATCGGCGACGGAGGAGCCGCCGTACTTCTGGACCACGAGTCCCACGGCGTCTTACTCCTGATGTCGATCGAGGGGTGGGCAAACGCCTCGGAGTCTACCGGCCGCCGCGCTGCTGCCGAAGCCGGTTTACCTCGGCGCTGCGGCCCGCCGTGCCAGGATGGCCGATATGTCGTATCTGACGCGCGTGAACGCCGTCCCGATCTTCGCCGCCGTCGCCGCCTGCGCCCTCGCGGCCGGCTGCACGAGCGCCGCGCCCGCAGCCGTTGCGGGGACACCGGTGACCAGCGCCGCCAGCTCACCGACCACGTCCGCCCCGTCACCCACGCCGGGCTTGGGCACGCCAACCTCGGCGACGGCCACGCCGACCCCGACCCCGACCCCGACGGTCGCGACGACAGCTGCCACCGGTACGGCCGAGGCGCGGCTGGCCGCGCTCGCCGCCAAGGCCCCTGCGGCCATGTCCGCGACGTACGAGCTCATGGCGTCGGGCTCCACGACGGCGGCGCACGTGACCATCGACGTATTGCCCGCCGGCTACCGCGTGAGCGTCACCCGCAAGGGCGCCACCGCCGTCCTCATCGTGCGGCGGGGCGCGGACAGCGTCTCGTGCTCCTCGGGCAAGTGCTTCACGGTCGCGACCAACGGGGACGGGGTGCCCAGCGCGTTCGACCCGCAGGTGCAGCACCTGATCACCGAGAACCTCGCGATCTTCGCGACCTCCCCTGACGAGTTGACCGTCACCGCCGCACCCGCCCTGGGCGCTGCCACGTGTTTCGCGGTGAAGCCGTCCGGCACGGGCCCGACTCCGGTGGTCGCCGGTCACTACTGCCTCGACGACGCGGGCCACGTGGTGGCCGCCACCTATCCGACGGGCACGCTCTCGCTGATCTCCGTTAATCGCGATCCGGCCGCCTCGGTGCTCACACCCCCGTCACAGCCCAGCCCGATCGTCACGACCAGCCCGCCGCAGCCCATCGACTGACTCGTCACGTGTGGCAATCGGGCAGGTGGCGCTAGGCCTCGAGCACCCGCCGGCCCTCGAAGGCACGACCCAGGGTGACCTCGTCCGCGTACTCGAGGTCGCCGCCCACGGGCAGCCCGCTCGCCAGCCGGCTGATGTTGAGGCCCATCCCCTTGAGCAGCCGCGCCAGGTACGTCGCCGTCGCCTCGCCCTCGAGGTTCGGGTCGGTCGCGAGGATGACCTCCACCACGACGCCGTCGACGAGCCGCGGCAGCAGCTCCTTGATGCGCAGGTCGTCCGGCCCGATGCCCTCGATGGGGCTGATCGCGCCGCCGAGAATGTGATAGCGGCCGCGGAACTCGCGCGTCTTCTCGATCGCGAGGACGTCCTTGGGCTCTTCGACGACGCAGATGATCGTGTTGTCCCGGCGCGGATCGGCGCAGATCCGGCACAGTTCGGCCTCGGCGACGTTGCCGCACGTCGTACAGAAACGGACCTTGTCCTTGACCTCGGTGAGCACGTGGGCCAACCGCTTGACGTCGGTGGAGTCGGCCGCCAGGAGGTGGAACGCGATCCGCTGCGCGCTCTTGGGGCCGACGCCGGGGAGGCGGCCCAATTCGTCGATGAGGTCCTGAACGATGCCTTCGTACATGCCGGGGCCTTAGAAGCCCGGCAGCCCGAGGCCGCCGCCCATGCCGCCGAGGCCCGACGTCAGCGGCCCCATCGTGTCGGCCGAGAGCTCGTCGGCGACGCGCGCCGCGTCCCGGAAGGCGACGACAAGTAGGTCCTGCAGGGTCTCGACATCGGCGGGATCGACGACGGACGGGTCGATCGTGATCGATTCCAGGACCTTGGCGCCGGTCAGGGTCACCGTCACGAGACCGCCCGCCGCCTGACCGGTGACGGTCGCCGCCGCCAGCTCTTCCTGCGCCGCAGCGAGCTCTCGTTGCATCTTCTGCGCCTGCTTCATCAGTTGCTGCAGGTTGGGCTGACCACCGGGCTTCACCGCATGCTCCTCGTGCCGTCGATGCGGTCAGCGTACGTCGACCCGGCGGGGCCGGCCGGTTCCGACACCGGAGCTCGCCCCCGGGGGTCGGGGCTACACCCAGCGGGGGGCCTGACGCTCCCCCGCTCGGCGTAGGACAAATGCGCCGACCGGCCGCGCAGCACGCCACGTGCACCGCCGATACCCCTTCCATGGACGAAACGTCCATGACCGTGGTCCTCGCACCACCCGCACACGACGGCGACGGCTGAGCGATCGCGGCTCCCACGGGAGACGCGACGCCTCACGACCGCGCCGCCGACACTGCCCCGGGCGCATCCCGCCTGGGGCATTGTCATGCGCGGCTCAGGCCTGTTTCCGTAGTCGCGCAAACACGGCTTGTAACGGATCGTGGCCGGATTCGATGACTTGTCCGACGTACCGAATTCTCTGGAGGACAAATGCGGGTTTCTACCGCCGTGCGCGATCGCGCCAGCAAGATCAGCACCGCCGCCAAGGCCGGCGTGGTGACAGCCGCGCTCGTCGCGAGCGTCTCGACCGGCTCGGTGCTCGCCTTCGGCAGCGCTGACAAGGGCCACGGATCTGACGGCAAGACCGTCTCGACGTCCGCATCGGCCACCAAGACCGAGGCCAAGGTTGATGAGTCCAAGCTCAGCCCGACGCTGCGCAAGCAGGTCCGTGACCTTCGGCACCGCCAGGAGAAAGCCCTCCGTCAGCTGCGCCACGCGCAGGACCGGGCGCGCGCTGAGCTCCGCAAGAAGCAGGCTGCCGCCGAGAAGGCGCTCGCCAAGACCTGCAAGCCATCTGAGCACCCCAGCGCTACGGCAACTGCCACCACGACCTTGACCGCCACGGCAACGGCTACCGCCACGGCCACGGCCACGGCGACCGAGACGCCGACGGCAACTGCCACCCCCACGCCGACCGTGACCCCGACGCCTACGCCGACGGTGACCATCACTGCCGTACCGACCTGCATGGACAAGGTGCACGCCCTCAAGGTGGCTGACCAGGCCGCCATGAAGGCCCTCCTCGCCGAGCAGCGGGCAGCAGTAGCGAAGCTGAAGACCGAACAGGCCGCTGCCATCAAGGCCCTCATCGCAGCGTGGCGTGCCGCGCACCACGAGCCGACCGTGACCCCGACGGCTACGGCAACTGCCACCAGCACGGCGACGGCTACCGCGACCGCGACCGCTACGGCGACCGCGGCGCACTAGTCCCGCCGCACAACGATGCCCCGGGCGCTTCGGCGACCGGGGCATCGGCATGTCCGGATCCGGCTCAGGCCAGCTCCGTCTTCGATCCGGCTCAGGCCGTGTCGATCTCCGTGATCACCGTTGCGCCCAAGCTGCGGCTGAGAAGGGTGACGGCGTCGGACCCGCTGTCGTCGCGCACCTCTTCGTCGCGCGCGACGTCGACCCCTTCGTCGTACGAGGGGGGCGGCTCCGGCGCATCCACCTGGTCGGCGGGGACGCGAGGGGGCAGTTCGTTGCCGTTGCCGACACTCGTGATCTGCCAGTCCACACCGAGGACCTGGCGGAGTGATTCCTTGAGGATCTCCTCGTTGACGCCGCCCGCGAACTGCCGCCGGATGGGATCCGTCGAGAACTCGAGGGTCAGCGCGCGGCCGGTCACGGCGACCACCTGCGCGTACTGCGCGAGCAGCGCCCACGTCGTCCGCTTGCGGCCCTTGACGACCTCCAGCACGTCAGGCCAGACGCGTCGCAAGCCGGCGGCGTCGATGTCACCCGCGGCCGTCGAGGTGGTCGTCGGGCCATCGGCGTCGTTCGCGGCGGTCACGGCAGCGGCAGCACTGGCGGCTGCAACCGCCGCGGCCGCAGTCGCCTGGGCCTGCGGGTGATCGGGCGGCAGGACGACGATCGGCTCGTCGGGGACCGGCGCCGCCGTGGCCGGCCGGGAACCCGGCGATCCGTCACCTCCGCGGCTAGGTGTCGAGTCGCCCGGAGTCGACTCGCGGGGTGCCGCCTCTGGTGGAGCCGGTTGGCGGGGTGCTGGCTCTGGTTGAGCGGATTGGCGAGGAGCCGGGTCCCGCGGTGGGCTGGGGGCGACCGGGATCCTGGCGGCAGGTGCCGCCTCGCCGGCGATCGACAGGCGGCGCTCCAATCGATCGAGCCGCGCGAGAACCCCCGATTCGCCGACAGCCGCGGCAGGCAGCAGCAGCCGCGCGCAGATGAGCTCCAGCAGCAGCCGCGGCGCCGTCGCCCCGCGCATCTCGGTCAGCCCGAGCGCGAGGATGTCCGCCAGCCGTGACAGCTGCGCGGGACCGAGGCGCGCCGCCTGGGCGCTCATCCGCTCGACCTGGTCGACGGGACAGTCGATCAGGCCCTTGGCTGCGGCGTCGGGCACCGCGTTCAGAACGATCAGGTCGCGGACGCGCTCGAGCAGGTCGCCCGCGAAACGCCTCGGGTCGTGGCCGCCCTCGACCACGCGGTCAACGGTTTCGAAGAGGGCCGCGCCGTCGTCCGCCGAAAGGGCGTCGATCGTGTCGTCGAGGAGCGCGCTGTCGGTGAACCCCAGGAGGGCCACCGCCCGCGCGTACGTCAGCCCGCCGGCATCCACCCCGGAGAGCAACTGGTCCAGCACGGACAGGGCGTCTCGCACCGAGCCCCCGGACGCTCGGACCACAAGCGGCAGCACGAGCGGCTCGACGGTCACGCCCTCGCGGGCGCAGACCGTCGCCAGGTGATCGCGCAGCCGGTCGGGCGCGACGAGCCGGAAGGGGTAGTGATGCGTCCGCGACCGGATAGTGCCGATGACCTTCTCGGGCTCGGTCGTCGCGAACACGAACTTCAGGTGCGGCGGGGGCTCCTCCACCAGTTTGAGCAAGGCGTTGAAGCCCTCGCGGGTCACCATGTGCGCTTCGTCGATGATGTAGATCTTGAAACGGCTCGACACCGGCGAGAAGAAGGCGCGTTCCCGCAGGTCGCGGGCGTCGTCCACGCCGCCGTGCGACGCCGCGTCGATCTCGATCACGTCGAGGCCGCCCGGGCCGCCGGGCGCCAGCGCGACGCAGGAATCACAGACGCCGCAGGGCTCGGGCGTCGGGCCCTTTTCGCAGTTCAGGGATCGCGCCAGGATCCGCGCCGACGAGGTCTTGCCACACCCGCGGGGGCCGCTGAACAGGTACGCGTGGTGCACCTTGACGTTGAGCAGCGCCTGCGCGAGCGGCGTGGTCACGTGCTCCTGGCCGATGACCTCCGCGAACGTGGCGGGGCGGTACTTCCGGTAGAGCGCAAGGCTCATGGGACGTCAGCGCCTTTCGGGTCATCGTGGGCGCGCCCAGCGTACGTGAAGGCGCCGACCGGCCGTCAACGCGCGAAGGCCGCACCCCCGTCAGGGGCGCGGCCTTCGTTGCAGCACTTCGTACGACGTATTACTCGGCCGCAGGCTTGGTCTTGATCGCGGCGATCTCGAACTCGAGGGTGACCTTCTCGCTGACGAGCACGCCGCCTGCCTCGAGGGCCGTGTTCCAGTTGACGCCCCAGTCGAGGCGGTTGATGGTGACGGAGCCTTCGAAGCCCGCGCGCTCGTTGCCCCACGGGTCGATGACCGAGCCGGTGTACTCGAACGGGATCGACACGGGCTTGGTGACGCCCTTGATCGTGAGGTCGCCGGTGAGGGTGAACTCGGTGCCGCTCGTCTGGTTGACGGCCGTGCTCACGAAGGTGATCTCCGGGTGGTTGTCCATGTCGAAGAAGTCGTTGCTCTTGAGGTGGTCGTCGCGCATCTGGTTGCGCGTGTCGATGCTCTTCGCCTGGATCGTGACGGTGGCCTTCGACGCGGCGGGGTTCTCGACGTCGATGTGCAGCGTGCCGTCGAACTCGGTAAAGGCGCCGCGCACCTTGGCGATCATTGCGTGGCGAGCGGCGAAGCCGACACGGCTGTGGGCGGTGTCGAACGTGTAGTCACCCGACAGTGCCGCGGTGATGGCGCCAGTGCTTGGCGTGAGCAGTTCAGTCATGACATGACCTCCGGGTCAATGGTGGATGATTCAACGATCTTCTGTTGAACCTTCAACCACCTGTGCCCGGTGGGCATTCCCCTGAAACAAAAAAGGGCCCCCCGCGCACCCATCAGAGCTCGAGGACCCTTGCTGCCTTCCGGCCCTGGGGGAGTTGACGAGGTGATGCCACGCGAGGGGCTGGCGGCCAGTCTATCGGCCACGGCGCGGCCCCCGCGTCGACCCGCTATTCTCTCCCACGGAGGATTCGCCTAGTTGGCCTATGGCGCACGCTTGGAAAGCGTGTTGGGTTCACCCCCTCACGAGTTCGAATCTCGTATCCTCCGCCACAAGCACACGCACACACGCAATTTGTACGCAGTACACACGAGCACAGCACGAGCGGGCACTGCCATCGGAGGGTCGAGTCATCGACACCGAAGCCCCCGTCGCCGAGGCTGCCGTCCGCGCCGATCGGGTGCCCGGGGCCAGGCGCGCCATCGCCCTCCTGGCCGCGGCGACAGCGGTCTTGGCCTTCTCGGCCGCGCTCGGTCCCAGCGCCGCCGAGCCGAGCCTGCCGGGCAACGGCGTCTTCCCGCCGTACACGATCGAAGGCCTCGAGTCGGCCACGTTCGGGCACGTCCTCGCCCCGTCCGAAACCGTCGTCACCGGCCTCCTCACCCTCGGCCTCGCGCTCGGCGCCCTCGGCCTCCTCACGGCCTGGCGGGCGCTCGAACGCGGCTGGACCCCATCGCCCCGGCGACTGCTCGCCGCGAGCCTTCTCGCCACGGCCGGCCTGTGCCTCGTCCCGACGATCGGCAGCTCGGACATCGTCAGCTACGCGACGTACGGGCGGATGGCCACCACGGGGCACGACCCGTACTCGACGACGCCGGAGACCCTCGCGCGCGCCGGCGACCCGATCGCTCTCAACGTGCAGGCCTGGTTGCACGCCTCGAGCATCTACGGGCCGCTCGCGACCGCCGAGCAATCGCTGGCCTCGCGCATCGGCGGGCGATCGCTCCGGACCACGGTCGTCGCGCTCACCGTGATCAACGCGCTGGCCTTCGCGCTCACAACCGTTCTCCTGTACGCAGGCTCATTCACCCGTGCCGGTCGGCGGCGGGCGATGCTGCTGTGGGGCGTCAACCCGTTGTTGCTGTTCGAACTCGTCTCGGCGGGTCACGTGGACGCGTTGTCGACCGCCCTCGTCGTGGCGGGGGTTCTGGCGTTGCGCCGGAGCGCACTGGCCGGCGGGCTGCTCCTCGGCGCGGCGATCGACGTGAAGTTCTCGTTGGGCATGGTGGCGGTCGGCCTTGCCGTGGCGCTGTGGCGGCGCTGGCGGTCCCTCGTCGCCCTCGCGGTCGGGATCGCCGCCGCGGTGATCCCTGCGTACCTGTTGGCGGGGCCGCACGTGTTCGACCAGGCCGACACGGCGTCATCGTTCGTCGCGCACGCGAACGTCTGGCAGCCGATCGCGTTGCTCGCCGGCGGCCCCGGATGGCGCCGGGTGGTGACGGGGCTGGCATGGTGCGCAGTCGTTGGCCTGGCCGTCGTGCTCCTGCGCCGGCAACGGGCCTTCGCCGCGGCGGAGGCCGACGTCGCGCTGCGGGCCGCCTCCGCCGTTGCCGCCGTCCTGGCGGCCTATCTCCTGATGTCGGCGTACGTGCTGCCTTGGTACGACGCCCCGCTGTGGGCGATGCTCGCGTTGCTGCCGGCCTCCGCGTTGGACCGTATTCTCCTTGTACACACAGGGATTTTGGCCGTTGCCTACTTGCCGGGGAACTCCGTCGCCCTCACCAGCCCGGCAGTGCGTGGGGCACAGTTCGTCGTACAACGAATTCTTGCTCCCCCTGTCCTTGCCGTGCTCGCCTTTTTGACCGCGCGCCGCGCTGATGTTGGGCAAGCAGGCCGCTGACTCGACCAGCCGTAGGAACGCGAGAGCCCAGACTCGCCCGATCCGTGCAGCAAACGGACCTCTCCGACACCGAAGCGACTGCCGATACACCCACGGTGCCCGCACCGTCAGGGCCCATCACTGCGCCCGGCACAATCCCGGCCCGCCAATTCAAGGAGTCCCCACGTGTTCGGACGCACCATGAAACGCCGCACCGCCGCGATCGCCGGAACCGCCGCGATCGCCGTCACCCTCAGCGGCGGATTCGCGTACGCAACCGCGAAGAACATTCTCACGGTCGTCCACAAGAACGGATCCATCAACGGGTGCGTAAACAACACGACGTACGCGGCGCGGATCCTCCCCGTCGGCAAGGTATGCACGAACAAGGAAACGTCCTACTGGTTCAACCAAAAAGGCGTGACCGGCGCGACCGGCACTAAAGGTGCGACCGGCGCGACCGGTGCTGGCGGCGCAACCGGCGCAGTCGGTTCAGCAGGGGCAGTCGGTTCAGCAGGGGCAGTCGGTCCCGCAGGGGCAGTCGGTCCCGCAGGGGCAACCGGGGCTCCCGGCCCGCAAGGCCCCGCCGGTAACGACGGTGCAACCGGTCCCGCAGGCACGGTCGGTCCCTCAGGCACAACTGGCCCGACCGGTGCGACCGGTCCCGCAGGCACAACCGGCCCCGCAGGAGCGACCGGCCCGACCGGCCCGCAAGGCATGGCAGGCGGCACAAACGACTACCGCTTCTCCTACGACGACTCCACCAGCGACATTCGCGGCAACATCGCCCTCTGGAGCTTCGGAGCCACAGGCCCCTTCTGGGGCTTCACCTTCCCAACCAACATCATCGACTGCGTCGCGACCGCATCCATCGGCACGCAATCCAGCAGCGGCCTCACCGCCCGCATCGAATACGTGGACGCAAACACCGTTAACGTCCACGCCGTCGACGTAAACGGCAACGACCAATTCTCAGGCATCAACGTCATCGTCAGCTGCCCGTAACACCAAAATCCAGCCCTGACACGGTGGCGCCTCGGGAAACCGGGGCGCCACTGCTCTGCCAACTGCCCGAACGAGCGAACCACGCCAACACGTACATGCTGCAACATGGCACCAAGGACGGCCCGTTCGCCTGCAGGCGGCTCGCCGAACGACGAAAGCCGCCTCAAGCACCGGGTTCTCGGGCGTGAGGCGGCTTTCGCTGACTTTCGTCGGTTGGGCTCCCGACTTTCGTCGGGACCCCCTGGCGGTGGAGGTGGGATTTGAACCCACGGTCGGGGATCACCCGACACACGCTTTCGAGGCGTGCGCGCTCGGCCACTACGCGACTCCACCGCGGGAGAGCCTACCGGATGGCAGGCGGCGTCTCGCCGGCCATTCGGTGCGCCGCGAAGAAGGCCCGCAATGCGGCGGCGCACTCGTCCTCCAGGACCCCGCCGACGACCTCCGGCCGGTGGTTGAGCCGCCGGTCGCGCACGACGTCCCACAGCGAGCCGGCGGCGCCGGCCTTGGGATCTGCGGCTCCGTAGACGACCCGGTCGACGCGCGAGAGCACAGCAGCGCCGGCGCACATGGTGCACGGCTCGAGCGTCACCACCAGGGTGCAGCCGCCCAGCCGCCAGTCCCCCACAGTCGCTGCGGCCGCCTGCAACGCCCTGATCTCGGCGTGCCCAGTGGGGTCGCCCTCGGCCTCGCGCACGTTGTGGCCGCGCCCCAGCACGACGCCGTCAGCATCGACCAGGACGGCTCCGACCGGCACGTCGGCCGAGGGCGCCGCGAGGAGGGCCTCGGCAAGCGCG
>JAVEEB010000258.1 GCA_030840665.1 Frankiaceae bacterium
CCGGGGTGTCGGGGAAGCACCAGCGGAACGGGTGGGTGACCGAAAATGCAAACCGCCCGCCGGGCCGCAGGACGCGCACGGCCTCGGTCATCACCGTTGCCGAATCGGCGACGAACGGCAGGGCGCCGAAGGCGGAGCACAGCGTGTCGAACGACTCCGCGGCGAATGGCAGCGCAGTCGCGGACGCTTGAACGAGCGGCACCCGGATGTCGGTCGACTCGCTGAGCGATGCAGCGTGCGCGAGCTGTCCGGCGGAGATGTCGAGGGCGATCGCGTCCGCGCCCTGGCTCACCAGCCAGCGAGCGCACTGGGCGGCGCCGGCTCCGATCTCCAGAATCCTGCGTCCGGCGACGTCGCCGAGCAGCCCGGCATCGGCCTCCCGCAGGCCCTCCGGGCACCAGACGAAGTCCGCGGCCCCGAGGAACGTGCCGTGCTCGGCCTGGTACGCGTCCGCCTCCGCGTCCCACCACGTGCGGACGGCCCGCCGGGTCGTTGTCTCGTCGACCTCCCGCCTCGCGACGCGTGCGTCTGGCGATTCCGCGGGTTCGTCGTACGACATCGTCACTGTCCGTCTCTGTTTCGGCGCCTGCGATTGACCCACGCAGGCCTGCACCGTAGTCTCAATCATGCGTGGTAGGCCTGCGCGCGCCCCGACGAGTGGGTGCGCGTTCGTCTGAGCTCGGGAAGTGGGTCGCAAGACGCTTTGATCCGTGGACTGGCAAAGGCAGAATCCTGCCGCGCCTCCATCGATCAATCTGTCCCCCGAGGCTTACACCACCCATGACGAGTGCTACCGACGTACGACCCGCTGCTCCCTCCGTCGCCATCAATGACATCGGCACAGCCGAAGACTTCATGGCAGCGATCGACCTCACGATCAAGTACTTCAACGATGGCGACATCGTCGAAGGCATCGTCGTCAAGGTCGACCACGACGAGGTTCTTCTCGACATCGGTTACAAGACCGAAGGCGTCATCCCTTCCCGCGAGCTGTCGATCAAGCACGACGTCGACCCGCACCAGGTTGTCTCTGTGGGTGACCACATCGAGGCCCTCGTCCTCCAGAAGGAGGACAAGGAAGGCCGCCTGATCCTGTCCAAGAAGCGCGCCCAGTACGAGCGCGCGTGGGGCACGATCGAGAAGATCAAGGAAGACGACGGCATCGTCACCGGCACGGTCATCGAGGTCGTCAAGGGCGGCCTCATCATCGACATCGGCCTCCGCGGGTTCCTCCCGGCGTCGCTCGTCGAGATGCGCCGCGTCCGCGATCTCCAGCCGTACGTGGGCCGCGAGCTCGAAGCGAAGATCATCGAGCTGGACAAGAACCGCAACAACGTCGTGCTGTCGCGGCGTGCGTACCTCGAGCAGACGCAGAGCGCCGTCCGCCAGGGCTTCCTCAACGAGCTGGCCAAGGGCCAGGTCCGCCCGGGTGTCGTGTCGTCGATCGTCAACTTCGGTGCGTTCGTCGACCTCGGCGGCGTCGACGGTCTCGTCCACGTCAGCGAGCTGTCGTGGAAGCACATCGACCACCCGAGCGAAGTTGTCGAGGTCGGTCAGGAAGTCACCGTCGAAGTCCTCGACGTCGACCTCGACCGCGAGCGCGTCTCCCTGTCGCTGAAGAGCACGCAGGAAGACCCGTGGCAGCAGTTCGCCCGCACGCACGCCGTCGGCGAGGTCGTGCCGGGCAAGGTCACCAAGCTCGTCCCGTTCGGCGCGTTCGTTCGCGTCGGCGAGGGCATCGAGGGCCTGGTCCACATCTCCGAGCTGGCCGAGCGCCACGTGGAGATCCCGGAGCAGGTCGTCAACGTCGGCGACGACATCACCGTCAAGATCATCGACGTCGACCTCGAGCGTCGCCGCATCTCGCTGTCGCTCAAGCAGGCGACGGAGGGCGCGTCCGGCGAGGCCGGCACGTTCGACCCGGCTGCATACGGCATGGCTGCCGCGTACGACGAGTCGGGCAACTACGTCTACCCCGAGGGCTTCGACGCGGAGACCGGCGAATGGCTGCCGGGCCACGAGAAGGAGCAGGCGGAGTGGGAGCGCCAGTACGCCGAGGCGCAGGCTCGCTACGAGACGCACCTCAAGCAGATCGCCGAGATGGCTGAGGCCAACTCGACCCTCGCGGCGTCCAGTGGCCCCGAGACGACCGGCGAGCCGGTCGGCACCCTGGCGAGTGACGAGCAGCTCGCCGAGCTGCGCGAGCGTCTCGCCGGCGGCCAGAGCTGAGGCTCTGCCGACACTGATCCACCGAACCATCGAAGGGCCCCGCAGGCAGCACATCGCCTGCGGGGCCCTTCGCTGTGCGGGCCGTTCAAGGTCTCGGGCCGTCAGTGCTTGACGGTGGGGCCGACCCATTCGAAGTGGGCCGCGTCGGTCCGCAGGAACGTGCCACCCCACATGAAGTTGTGCGCCCGCATGATGGCGACCAGCCGCGGGTCCTGGTGCGGCGCGGCACCGAGCGGGTTGACGTCGACGTTGATGTCCACGGCGACGCCCCACGTGTGGGCGGACAGTGCGCCCCCGTTGGAGAACGGGATGACGCTCGGGTTGTAGCAGCCGCCCTCGTACTGGAAGTCCGCGGTGTGAACGATGGACCCGATGTTGCGCCGCGTGATCTCCGTCATGGCGGCGGTCAGGTCGGCCATGACCCCCTTGTTGCACGTGACAACTCCGAGCTGGGTGATACGGCGATCCACGATGTGCGACGTCACCCACGAGGCGCCGGGGACCAGCGACCCGTTGGGCAACTTCTGGACGGTGAACTCGCCGAACAGCTGCTTCATCTGCAACTGGGTCAGCACCGTGTCGGTGGAGCTCAGGTAGCCATTCTGGGTTGTCGTCTTGACGCGGACGGCCCTTGTCGGAACGGCCGCGGCGACGCCGGCCTTGATGGTCGCGACGCTCAGGCCGCCGACGAGGAGGTAGGAGCTCGCCTGCGCCGTCGGGGGGACCAGTGCCGCGATGGCCGTCGCCATCTCGTGCCCGCCGATGAGGTGCGCGTCCACCACAGCAGTTACCGGAAGGTCGGCACCGGTCGCGAATCGCATCCTGTCACCGACCTTGGCGTGGCGGAGCGCCGCTTCGCCCACGGCGAGGACGACGCCCGCCTTCAGGGGGCCCGCCAGATCCGGTTGACCGGCCGCAGCCGAGTAGGCGGCGGCGTCTGTGTAGAGGACGGACACCGGGATGGTCAGCGCGGCGTTCGCGGTCCGCAGTTGGCGTTCCGTCGTGTAGGCCCTCGTCACGGGCACGCCGAGCCGGCGCGATATGGCGGCCGTCTCGGTCGGGTTGAAGCCGTGGACCGCATAGACGAGGACCTGGCCGGCGAAGGCGGCGCCCGCCGCCCCCTGGGACGACACCTGAGACGTGGGGGTCGGCGACCCGCCGCCGGGCGGAGCCGATGCCGACGTGCCCGCGGGACCGGTGGGGGCCTGCGGCGTGCACCCCAGCATTGTCGCGAGTGCGACCGCCACGGTGGCGCGCCGGACGCCCGGCACTCTCGACCTCATTGCATCGAGAATAGTGGACGTGCCTGAACGCTGGCTGTGCGAAAAAGTTCACCCCGGCGTCAGTGGTCGTTGTCCCCTACGTGCGGCGGCGGCCGGGCAGAATGAACGCGTGCTGACAGTTGGGTTGACGGGCGGGATAGGCGCGGGCAAGAGCGTTGTCGCCCGGCGTCTCGCTTCGTACGGCGCCATCGTCATCGACACCGACCATCTGGCGCGCGAGGTCGTCGAACCGGGCACCGAGGGGCACGCGCAGATCGTCGCCCAGTTCGGCCCGCGGGTCATCGCCGAGGACGGCACGATCGACCGGGCGGAGCTGGCGACCGTGGTGTTCTCCGACCCGAACGCGCGGGAGCACCTGAACGCGATCGTCCACCCGCTCGTCGCGGCCCGCGCAGCTGAGCTCACGGCGCGGGGCCCGGTCGACGCGATTGTGGTTCACGAGGTGCCGCTCCTCGTGGAGATCGGGTGGCAGGACCGGTACGACGTGGTCGTCGTCGTCAAGACCTCGCCGGACATCGCCGTGGGTCGGATCGTCGAGGCCCGCGGTATGTCGAACGACGACGCCTGGGCGCGGGCCAATACCCAGGCCGGCGACGAGGAGCGCGTCGCCGTCGCCGACTACGTCATCTCCAACGACGGCGACGAGGCGCAACTGGAGGCGGCCGTCGGCGAGCTCTGGGCGTCGCTCAGGCTGCGGTCGCGGGGCGCGGCCGGCTGATTCTGTCGGCGGAGCCACCTACAGTTGAGCCCGTGACTCTTTCGAAGATCGTGCCGAAGTCCGGCCGGTTCCAGGTCGTGAGCGACTACGAGCCCGCCGGTGACCAGCCGGCCGCCATCGACGACCTCGAGCGTCGCGTGCGGGCCGGCGAGAAAAACACGGTGCTGCTCGGGGCGACCGGCACCGGCAAGTCCGCGACCACGGCCTGGCTGATCGAGCGGTTGCAACGCCCGACCCTGGTGATGGCGCCCAACAAGACCCTCGCTGCCCAACTGGCGAACGAGTTCCGCGAGCTCCTGCCGAACAATGCCGTCGAATACTTCGTCAGCTACTACGACTACTACCAGCCCGAGGCGTACGTGCCGCAGTCGGACACGTACATCGAGAAGGACTCCTCGGTCAACGAGGAAGTCGAGCGGTTGCGCCACTCGGCGACGATGTCGCTCCTGACCCGTCGTGACGTCATCGTCGTGGCGTCGGTCTCCTGTATCTACGGCCTCGGCACCCCGCAGGAATACGTCGACCGGTGCGTGCAGGTCAACGTGGGGGAGTCCGTCGATCGCGACAAGCTGCTCCGCCGGCTGGTGGACGTGCAGTACGTGCGCAACGACATGGCCTTCACGCGCGGCACGTTCCGCGTGCGCGGCGACACGATCGAGATCCTTCCGGTGTATCAGGAGCTCGCGGTCCGCATCGAGATGTTCGGTGACGAGGTCGAGCGGATCATGACGCTGCACCCGCTGACCGGTGAGATTCTCAGTGAGGACAAGACGGCGCTCATCTTCCCGGCGACGCACTACGTGGCGGGGCCGGAGCGGATGGAGCGAGCGATCGGCGGCATCGAGACCGAGCTCGCCGATCAGTTGGCCACGTTCGAGAAGCAGGGCAAGCTCCTGGAGGCGCAGCGGCTGCGGATGCGTACGTCGTACGACATCGAAATGATGCGCCAGGTCGGCTTCTGCTCGGGCATCGAGAACTACTCCCGCCACATCGACGGTCGCGCCGCGGGCACGGCGCCGCACACCCTCATCGACTACTTCCCGGACGACTTCCTGCTCGTCATCGACGAGTCCCACGTCACGGTGCCGCAGATCGGAGCGATGTACGAGGGGGACATGTCGCGCAAGCGCACCCTCGTCGACCACGGGTTCCGGCTCCCCAGCGCGATGGACAACAGGCCGCTGAAATGGGAAGAGTTCCTGCAGCGCATCGACCAGACGGTCTTCCTGTCGGCGACTCCGGGGACGTACGAGCTGCGCGAGGCCAGCGGTGTCGTCGAGCAGATCATCCGGCCGACCGGCCTCAT
>JAVEEB010000302.1 GCA_030840665.1 Frankiaceae bacterium
CGCGGCGCACGCTCGTCAACGCGCTGATCGACGAGCGCAGGCGGCCGTTCTGGCGGCGGGAGAGCTCCCACGCCCTGGTCCCGGACGGCGCGGCGCCGCCCAGCGACGGCGACCACAGCCAGTTGCGGGCCGCGTTGGCGGAACTGCCACCCGGCATGCGCGCCGTCGTGGTTTTCCGCTACGTGTACGACCTCAGCGTCGCCGACACCGCCGACGCCCTGAAGTGTTCCGAGGGGAACGTGAAGAGCCAGACCGCGCGCGGCCTCGAACGGCTGCGCGAACTGCTCCCTCCCCTCACCGAGGCAGCGCCTCGCGAAATGCCGTCAGGCCCTGCAGCGGAGTCCCCGCGGCAGCCCCTGAACCGGCCGCACCTACCGACTGCCAGCCTCACGATTCCCAGGAGTTCCTCATGACCGACCTTCAGTCACTGTTCACCGACGCGGCCCGCCCGGGTGCCGAGCAGGCAACGCCGGATCACGTCATCGACGGCGACATCCGGCGGGGCCACCGCGCCCTCACGATCAGCCGGGCCCGCAGGGGCGCCGCCCGGACCGCCGTGGTCGCCGTCCTCGCCATCGGAGCTTTCGCCGTCGTGCGACCGCCGGCCACGACCGTTCCCGGTGCTGGCATCCAGGCCTCGGCGACCGCCGAGACCACAACCAGCGCGGGGACCATTGCGACCGCAAGCCTCGCCATCAAGCTCGTCAACTACACCGGTGCGCAGCCTGACGGCTACACGGTCGACTCCGTGCCGGACGGCTGGGTCATCCAGGGCGTCAACAACCAGTCGCTCGTCATCGGCGCGAAGGGCACTCCCGACCAGGACATCAACAGCTTCTCGGGCAAGCTCGTCGTGATGCTGCAGTCCAAGGACCTGACAACCCTCCCGGACGGCGTGACGGTTAGCGTCGGCACGCGCCCGGGCCTCGTCTCGCACTTCGATGCGGACACGGCGCAGCTGTTCTTCACGGACGCCAGCGGCCACAAGGTCGACATCCAGGTGCCCGCGTCGCTGCACTGGTCGGACGCCGAGATCGCCGCCTTCGGGGCGTCGGTGCACGTGAGCCCGACCGCGGTGGCCGGCGTCGGCTGACCGCCCGGCAACTGACAGGTAAGTGATCGGCGGACCGGATCTCCGGTCCGCCGATCACCTGTACAGCAACGCATTCCACGCGGCGGCGGCCGCGGACGTGCGCGCCCGCTAGTAGTAGATCGAGGCCGACGAGACTGCAGGCACGGCGTACGTCGTGCCGCCGACCGTGTAGGAGCCGCTCACGTACGTGTACCAGTTGCCCGATGCCTGGCGCAGCCGCGAGGCGACGGTCTCGCACGCGGTGACCGTTTAGCACGTCGCGACCGTGTGACCGCCCTGGCCGTACGGCCCGTACAGCCACACGTCCACCGTCAAACTCGACACGACCTGGCTGCAGGAGATACGTCCGCGGCCGTTGACGTTGGTGCCGTCGAAGGTCGGGTTGTACGCCGTCGCCGAACACGCTCCCGCGATGCTCGCGGACGCCGACTTGGCGCTGAACGAGACGGTGTTCGGATAGTCGGCTTGGCCATTCGTGACCGGCGTCGCCGTGCCGCTGTCGAGATGCATCGTCCACGTGCCCGGCTGCGTCGGTGAGCTGAACGTGCGGCTGCAGCTGTACACGCCGTAGCAGCCGCCGTTGCCGCTCGTGTTGGTCGAGCCGTCCGGGGCAGTGAGGGTGCCGCTCAGCCAGATGTTCGCGGTGCCGCTGCACGAGGCACTGATGGTGGCCACCACGTTGCCGCCGGACAGCGAGGGGGCGCTGACCGACGTGCTGCAGGAGATGACACCGGCGAAGGCCGGCTGAGCGGCGACCACGCCGCCGACTGCCGTGAGGCCGGTCAATGCGATGGCACCGAGGATTTTCCTGAGTTGGCGCATGAAGAAGGTGCTCCTTCTGCTCGTTGGTAACCCCGCGCCCGTGCGGACAGGGAATCCGACGATGCGCGGCGCGAGCCGATGATCGTTCGCCGCGACCGCAGGTGCGGGCACCGACACGCCCTCATTCGTCAATGCGAATGCATCAATAACTTCAGTCCTGGCACGAGAAAAGACCGGCCGCGACGAGCCGCTACCAGTCGCCGAGCGCGCGGATCGGCGCGAGCGCCGGCGGAAGTGCGCCACTCGTCAGGACCCGGAGGCGCTGCGTCGGCCGCGTCAGTGCGACGTACACATCGGCAAGTCCCGTCGACGACTCGGCGAGGATGCGTGCCGGCTCGACCAGCACCACGCTGTCGAACTCGAGGCCCTTGGCCTCGCGGACGGACAGCACCGACACGGGCCGGTCGATGTCGTCGTCGGCGTTGGCCAGCAGCCCGGCGGGCAGGGCGACCCGCAACGCGTCCCACACCGCAACGCGATCCGCGCGCGGCACCAGCACCGCGAGGCTGCCCTCGCCGAGCAGTTCGAGTTCGCGGCGGACGGCGTCGACGATGGCGGACGTGTCGCCCGCCGCGATGACCGACGCCGTCGGCTCCCAATCCCCGACGCGCGGCGACTCGGGCGCGCGAACATCGACGCCGCCGGCGCGCAGCACCCCCGCCGCGATGTCCATGATCTGGCGCGGCGTGCGGTAGTTGATCGTCAGCTCGGACATCCGCCACCGCCCGGCCACGTACGGGTCGAGCATCTCCCGCCAAGAACGGGCGCCGGCCGAAGACGACGTCTGCGCGATGTCGCCGACGATGGTCATCGACCGGGACGGGCAGCGGCGCATCAACACGCGCCACGCCATCGCCGACAGTTCCTGCGCCTCGTCGACGACCACATGCCCGAACGCCCACGACCGGTCCGCCGAGGCCCGCTCGCTCAGCGGCGCACTCGACCCGCCGCTCGCGTAGCGATCAACGAGGTCTTCCGCTTCGACCCGGATATCAGTGACGGTATTCGCGAGCACACCCCGTGCGTACTCGATCTCGGCGGCCCGTTCCGCCTCCGCGACGGCCCGCGCCGCACGGGCGCCGGAGGGGTCGTCACCGAGCAGCTCGGCGGCCTCGTCGAGGAGCGGCACGTCGGAGATCGTCCACTCGGAGCCGGCCGGGCGGAGCAGGAGCTCGCGGTCGGCCGCTCGTAGGTGCGGCGCCGCGGCCGCGAGCTTGCCGGCGTCGGCGAACAGGCCGGCCAGCAGGGCGAACGGTGAGGTCGGCATCCAGCAGAGGTTGACCGCGCGCCGGACCGCCGCGGAGTCCCGCAGCTCGGCGATGAGCTCGTCGCGGTTGTCCTGGTCGAGCTCGACGCGATGGGCGCGCGCAAGTTGCTGGGCGAGGTCGTTGAGCACGTCTTTCACGAAGCTCGTACGCGCGACGTTGTGCGGCTTGCGGTTGCGTTGTGCGCGCCCGATGGCGCCCTCCACGGCGGACCGGCGCAGCGTGACGTACGAGCCGTCGATGTCGATCCGCACGTCCGCGGCGGGCGGCCGCTGCCGCGCCCGGACCGCGGCGGCGATGACGTCCGCCATGCGCCGGTCACCCTTGATGCGGGCGACCGCCGGCTCGTCCTCGTGCAGGGCGGTGACGCCCGGATACAGCTCCCCGGCGGACGCCATGACGACGCCCGTCTCGCCGAGGGACGGCAGCACCTGCTCGATGTAGCGCAGGAACGCGCGGTTGGGCCCCACGATGAGCACGCCGCGATCGGCGATCCGGTCCCGGTGCGTGTAGAGCAGATACGCCGCGCGGTGCAGCGCCACCGCCGTCTTTCCCGTGCCAGGTCCACCTTGTACGACGAGCACCCCATCGAGGGGCGCGCGGATCACCCGGTCCTGCTCCAACTGGATGGTGGCGACGATGTCGCGCATGCGCCCGGTGCGGCTCGCGTTCAGCGCCGCGAGCAGGGCGCCCTCGCCGGACAGCCCGGTGATGCCGTCGATGCCGTCCATGTCGAGGACCTCGTCCTCGACCCCGGTGACGGTCCGCCCGCGGGTCGTGAGGTGCCGGCGTCGCACGACGCCTCTCGGGTCGGCGGCCGTGGCCTGGTAGAAGGTCTCCGCCGCCGGTGCGCGCCAGTCGACGAGCAGCTGGGTCTGCGAATCGTCGGACAGGCCGATGCGCCCGACGTAGCGGGCCTCGCCGTCGAGAAGGTCAAGCCGGCCGAAACACAGGCGGTCCTCGACGGCGAGCAGCTGCTGCAGCCGGTTCTCGTGGAGGCTTGCGAAAGAGTCGCGTTCCGAGCGGTTGGCATGCGTGCCCGTCGCGGGAGTGAGTCGTACGCCGCGCAGCGAGGTGTCCGCCCGCGCCCGCAATTCGTCGAGGCGCGCGTACAGACGGCTCACAAATGCCTGCTCAGAGGCGAGCTCGTCAATCGACACGTCACTCCTGGGCCTCGGAACGGGACGTATCAGTATCGCGATTGCGGCGGGCCGCCGCACGCTTACCCCCGCGCAGGGCCGTTACAGGTCGATCGTCTCCGGCGGAAGGAGGGCGACGAAGTCGATGGAGACCTGGTGGATCCCGTCGATCAGGACCTCGATGCTGTAGTCGCCGGGGCCGGGCAGCAGCACGGCGCGCAGCGGGATGACGACCGGTTGCCACGCGTCCGTATGCATCCCGTCGAGCACCTGCAGCGGGCCCCACGTCATCTCGGCCTGCGCGAGCTCCTGGCCGTCGGTGTCCTGCAACATCACGCGCAGGGTGTGCTGGCCGTGGAACTCGGTCGGGTGCTGCTGCACCATGAGGGCGAGTTCGACGTCCATCGCGGCCGGGAACTCGCCGCGACCGAGGCGGGTGACCCCGCCGCCGAGCACGTGGAGCAGGCCTTCTCTGACTGTCGCCGCGTCGCAGAGCAACGCCGTACTGATCCGCATGCCGACCATCTTGCCTGGTCGCGGTCCGCGGACCGCGAAGCGCCGTGTCTGTTTGCCCGGAAGGCCGTGTCTATTTGCCCGGAAGAATGGTGCGCGCGCCGTACGTGTAGGGGCCGATGGGCAGCTCCGGTACGACGGGCTCCGGTACGGCTGGCGCGGGCGGTGCGGTCATGAGCTCGTTGAAGCTGGTCGGGGCGGCCGCGGCCTGGGGCGCGGCAACGGCGGCTTCCGCGTGCTGTGCCGGTGCGCCGGCCATCGCGTAGACGGGCGCGTCCTGTGCCGGCCCCTGGTTGCCGCGCGCCTGGTTGTCGGGCGCCTGCTGCTGCGGCACCGCGTACGCCGGCGTGGGCGGCTGGAACAGGTCGTGCACGGCCTCGACCGGCTGGGCCTGCATCGGCTCGGCCTGCATCGGCTCGGCGGGCGAGTCCTCGACGGTGGTGAGCCAGCCGTCCTGGCTGATGAGCGCGGGGGCCTCGTCGTACTCGACCGTGGCCGCGCTGGGCGTGTCCGAAGCCGCGTGCTTCGAGCGGCGGTGCCGCTTCGCCTTTGCGGGGGGCTCGTCGCCGATACCGTCGACCGGGGCAGGGACGCCGGACTTCGCAGCCTTGGCGTCGGCCTTGGCCGCCGCTTTGGCCTGAGCCTTGGCGTCGGCGGCTTCCTTGGCGGCCGCCTTCGCCTCCGCGCGGACACGCGCCCGCGTCTGGCGCTTCGACTCGTCGACCGGGCCGGCCCAGGTATCCGGCGTGGCCGTGGCGACGCTCGTGGGCAGCCAACCCTCGTGGATGTCCGCCGTCTCGTCGACCTTGGCCGCCTTCGCCTTCTGGGCGCGCATGATCAAGAGCATGACGACAAGGACCAACATCCCGGCGACGGCGTAGTAGTACTGCGGCATTTCAGGCCCTCCATAGACGAGGCGACTGTGTATGAGTCGACCGATTTCGCCAGAACTACAGAGCGCCATTTGGACTAGTGATGTGTGGGGGCCGCAGAGAGGCTCCCGGAGATGGCGATGGCCGGCGGCCTCCGAAGAGACCGCCGGCCACATTGGTCGGGATGGCGGGATTCGAACCCACGACCTCGCCGACCCGAACGGCGCGCGCTACCAAGCTGCGCCACATCCCGAACGCTCACGGAGTCTAGCGGGTCGCTCCGGGAAACTTCATCTCGGGCGCAGCGTCAGGAGGGTGGCCTCGGGCGGGCAGGCGAACCGCACGGGCGTGTACGGCGAGCACCCCAGTCCGGCCGAGACGTGCAGCCACGAGGGGTGGGCGCTGCCCGGTGGCCACTGGTGCAGGCCCTTGGCCATTGACGGCGGCAGGTCGCAATTGGTGACCAGCGCCCCGTAGCCGGGGATGCACAACTGCCCGCCGTGCGTATGGCCCGCCATGAGCAACTGGTAGCCGTCGGATGCCATGGGGTCGAGCACCCGCGGCTCAGGGGAATGTGTCACGCCGATCGCGAGGTCAGCCGCTGGAGCGGGCGAGGAGTCGTAGCGGTCGCGCTTGATGTGCGGGTCGTCGACACCGGCGAACGCGAGCTCGACCCCTTGCACCGTCAGTCGCGCCCGGCGGTTGGTGAGGTCGAGCCAGCCGGCAGCGGTGAACGCGTCGCGCAGCTCCCGCCACGGGAGCGGCACACCGAGGACCCGCTTTCCCGAGCCCTTCTTCAGATAGTTGGCCGGGTTCTTCGGCTTCGGCGCGTAGTAGTCATTCGAGCCGAGGACGAAAACGCCCGGCCTACGGAGCAGCGGCCCGTAGGAGTCGAGCACCGACGGCACGGCCAGCTGGTGGGCGAGGTTGTCACCGGTGTGTACGACGAGATCCGGCTCGAGGTCGTCGAGGGCGCGGATCCAGTCCTGCTTGCGGCGCTGGCCCGGGGTCATGTGGGGGTCGGACAGGTGCAGCACCCGCAGGGGCCCCAGGCCGGCGGGCAGGCACGGGACGTCGATCCTGCGGAGCCGGAACGACCGCGCTTCCCAGAGCGCGTACGACAGCCCGGCCGCCGTCGTCGCGGCGATCGTGGCGGGGACGGCGAGGAACGGGCGCATGGCAGCAATCTTCGCAGAGCCGGGCGGGCCCGGCGGATGCGCGCCCTACGTGCCGTCCGTCAATGGCCGCCCAGGGCATCCGTGGCGGTGCCGGCGGGCGTGGCGGTGACCGACGACGAGGGGTCGGGCGTCGGCGTTCCGTCCGGCGTGGGCGTGCCGTCCGGCGTCGGCGTCACGGTCGGCGTCGCGGTGACCGTCGGCGTCGGCGCGACCCCACTGCTGAGCTGCAGCGTGACGAGGGTGCCTGTCGGCACCCTTGCGCCCGTGCCCGGGCTCGTGCTGACGACCAGGCCGGCGGCGAGAGCCGACGGCACCTCCGTGGTCGAGACGGTCGACGAGAGGCCCTGCTGGGTGAGCGTGGCGGCGGCCGCCGCCGCCGTCTGACCGGTGAGCGCCGGCACCACGACGTACTGGCCGTGGGCGAGGGTCTGGTTGGCGAGCGGCAGTTGCTGGAGGGGCGTGGTGGCGAGCGCGGCGACCATCATCTTTCGCCAGATGATCGTCGGGATGGTGCCACCGAAGACGGCCTTCCCGACGCTCGGGCCCCATTTCGTCGCCGGGCTGAGGGTCGAGAATCCGTCGAGGACCGACTCACCCTCGGTGTGACCCACCCACACGGCGGTCGACATCGACGGCACGAACCCGACGAACCACGCGTCGGTGTTGCTGTTGGTCGTGCCGGTCTTGCCCGCCGCCGGCCGACCGATCTGGCCTTCCTGGAACGCCGTGGCGCCGGGGACGTCGATCGGGCCGCGCAGGACCGCGGTCACGGTGTCGGCGATCTCCGGCGATATCGCCTGCGTGCACTGCGGCGGGGTCACCTGGCGGACCTCGCCGCTCGCGAACGTCATCGACTGGATGACCCTCGGCTTGCAGGCCTGGCCGTGCGCCGCAAGGGTCGCGTACGCACTGGCCATGTCCAGGGGCCATTCGGAGGTGATGCCGAGGGTGAAGGAGCAACTCTTGCGGCTGAGCTGGCTGAGCTGGCCGCGGAAAGCAACGCCCATGTCGTTGGCGACCTGCTCAATCGGGGCTATGCCGCCGAGCCTCTCCTCGAGCTGCACGAAGTAGGTGTTGACCGAGTGCGCGGTGCCGGACCACATGTCGAAGGTGCCGGCCTCGCTGTCGCCCGCGTTCTGGAAGTACGAGCCGCCCTTGTTCTTCGGGGAGTCGCAGATGTCGGGGTTCGGCGAGTACTTCGCCGGCGAGTTGATCTGTGTCGAGAGCGGGAGGCCGGCCTTCAGCGCCGCCACGAGGGTGAACATCTTGAACGTGGATCCGGTCTGGTTGCCGACTGCCGGCGTGCCGTCGAAGTTCTTCGCCCCGGTGCCCGTCGAGTACAGGATCGCCGTCTGGCCGGCGTCGGTGCCGTACGGCTCGTTCTGGGCCAGGGCGAGGACGTTGCCGGTGCCCGGCTCGACCGTCGCGAGCGCCGCGCCGATCCGGCCGCCGGGCGAGGCGCCCGTCTTGACCGCGATGGTCTGGGCGGCGACGGTCTGGTCGATGGACTGCTGGGCCGCGAGCTGCACCTTCGGGTCGAGCGTTGTGCGGATGGTGACGCCGCCGCTGCGCAGCAGGTTCTGCCGCTCCTCGCGGGTCGCGCCGAACTGGGGATCGCTGAGAATCGACTCTTCGACGTAGTGGCAGAAGCCGCCGTACTTGGAGTGGCTGCAGCCGTTCGGGATCGTGCTCGGCTTCAGGTTGAGCGGCTCCGCCTTAGCCGTGTCGAGCTGCGCTTGGCTGATGTAGCCGACGTCCTTCATGCGCTGCAGGACGACGTTGCGGCGCTCGAGTGCGCGCGCCGGCCGACGCGTCGGGTCGTACCCCACGGGATTCTTCACAAGGCCCATCAGCAGCGCGCTCTGGCTCAGCGTCAGCTTCGAGGCCGGGACGGAGAAGAACCGTTGCGCGGCCGTGCCGACGCCGTACGCGCCGGCGCCGAAGTACGCAATGTTGAGGTAGGCCTCGAGAATCTGGTTCTTGGTGAGGACCTTCTCCAGCGCAAGGGCGGCGCGCGCTTCGTTCACCTTGCGCTTCAGCGACTGTCCCGTCGCCGCCGCGCGTTCCGCGTCGGTCGTCGCGCTGTTGAGCAGCACGTTCTTGATGTACTGCTGCGTGATCGTCGACCCGCCGCCTTGCACGCCGCCGGCCGAGGAGTTCTTCACGAGGGCCCGCAGGATGCCCTGGACGTCGACACCGTGGTGGTCGTAGAAGCGCGAGTCCTCGACGGCGAGCAGCGCGTTGATCGTGACGGTGTTGACCTGGGACAGCGTGACCTCGGTGCGGTTCTCGTCGTAGAAGTCGGCGATGAGGCTGCCGTCCTTGGCCAGGATGCGGGTGCGCTGGGCGAGGGGGCCCTGCTCGACCTGGACGGGAATGGTGATCGTCGCGGCGAGCGCGCGCTCCCCGATCCCGATGCTGCCGACCATCGGCGCGATGAGTCCGGCGACGAGCACACCGCTGAGCGCGCTGACGATGACCAGCACGAAGAACGCGGCGAGCTTCGACCGGGGGCCGTCGGACGGGGGCACGGACATACTCCTCAACACGTGCGCGCAGCGGCGCGCGTTCCCTGGTGTGCTCGTCCCAGAGTAGGGGCGCATCCGCGAATCGGGTCGCCGCAGACCGAGTGGCCAGGGCGCGGGGTTGTCTCCGTGGGTCGGTTCACGCCTGAAATGGCGGTCGGGGGCGGATGGTAGCGGCAACCGTATGGTCAGGATGGCAAATGGTGACTATGCCAAAGATGGGCCTAACGGGGGCTGTTGTGCACACCTGTCCGATTCGTACGTTCTACGTGTCCCGCTGTGGCCGGCCAGTCACTGTCCGTAACATGGGAACGACGACGGTTAGGAGTGCGCGATGACGACTCTTATGGGCTGGGTCCCGGACTGGACGTCGTACGCCGCGTGCAAGCGCCGTGATCCCGACGAGCTCTTCGTCCAGGGTGCCGCGCAGAACCGCGCCAAGACCGTCTGCAGCGGCTGCCCCGTCAAGTCCGAATGCCTGGCGGATGCCCTCGACAACCGCGTCGAGTTCGGCGTGTGGGGCGGGATGACCGAGCGTGAGCGCCGGGCCCTCCTGCGGCGCCGGCCGAACGTGACCTCCTGGCGCGTCCTGCTGGAGACGGCGAAGCGTCATCACGTGGAAAACCCGACGAAGCTCTCGGCCGTCGGCTGACCCGCCCCGCCCGTCCCCCGGTGCCCGGCGAGAGGTCCGGCGAGACGTCCGACGAGGTCTTCCCCTTCGCGTTCGACGCACGGGTCCGGGTGCCGTTGGCGGTCGGCGGGATCATCGCCCACACCTGCCGCGTCCGCCTGAGCGCTGACCGGCTCGTCGTCCGCTACGGCCTGTTCCATTTCCAGACGCCGCTGGCCAACGTGATCGACGCGCGCGTCACCGGGCCGTACAAGCTCTGGCGTTCCGCCGGGCTCCGGTTGTCGGGCAAGGATTCCGGGATCACCTTCGGTACGTCGGCCGGCCCCGGGGTCTGCCTCCTGTTCGGCGACCGCGTGCGCGTGTTCTATCCGCACGAGGCCTGCACCGTCACGATTGCCCGACCAGCCGAGTTCGTGGCCCGCTGGCAGGCACTGTCCGGGCGGGGCTGACCGTCGTACCGTGACCTCCTGACGCCGAGGAGGCCCACCCGTGGCAACGGAAGAATTCGACATCATCGTCATCGGCCTCGGCCCGGGCGGGGAGCGAGTCGCGGACGAGTGCGCGACCGCGGGCCTGCGTGTCCTCGGGATCGAGTCGCGCCTCGTCGGCGGCGAATGCCCGTACTACGGCTGCGTCCCGACCAAGATGATGGTGCGCGCCGCCTCCTCCCTCGCCGAGTCCCGGCGGGTGCCTCGGCTCGCGGGGACCTCCACCGACCACGCCGACTGGGCGCCGGTCGCCGCCCGCATCCGCGACGAGGCGACCGACAACTGGGACGACACGGTCGCGGTCAAGCGGCTGACGGACGCCGGTGGCCATTTCGTGCGGGGTCACGGGCGCATCGCCGGCCCGGGGCTCGTTGCGGTCGGTGAGCAGGAGTTCCGGGCGACCCGCGCCATCGTCGTGGGCACCGGGACGGCGCCCGTCGTCCCGCCGATCGACGGGCTGGCCGGCACGCCGTTCTGGACGAACCGCGAGGCCGTCGAGGCGATGGCGGCCCCCGCCAGCCTGATCGTTCTGGGTGGCGGCGCCATCGGCCTCGAGATGGCGCAGGTCTTCTCGCGTTTCGGAACCCGCGTGACGATCCTCGAGGCCGGCACCCGCCTGCTCGCGGTCGAGGAGCCGGAGGCCGGCGAGCTGCTGGCCGTGGTCCTCGGGCGCGAAGGGCTCGACGTCCGCACGGGGGTCAAGGCGACGAGCGTGTCGTACGACGGATCCTTCACGGTGACCCTCGACGGCGGCGACACCGTGACGGCCGAGAAGCTGCTCGTCGCGGTGGGCCGCAAGACCGACCTCGACGGTCTCGGCGTTGCCACCGTCGGCATCGACGCGACCGCGCGCTTCCTCGCCACGGACGGCAACCTGCGGGTGCAGGACGGCCTGTACGCGGTCGGCGACATCACCGGTAAGGGCCTGTTCACCCATGTCGCCGTCTACCAGGGCGGGATCGCGGTGGCGGACATCCTGGGTCACGAGCACGCGCCCGCGGACTACGCGGCGCTGCCGCGGGTGACGTTCACCGACCCGGAGATCGGCGCGACCGGGATCACCGCGCAGCAGGCGGCCGACCGCGGGATGACCGTTCGGACCGGGTCAGCGCAGACCGCATCGTCGGCCAGGGGATGGATCCACAAGGAGGGCAATGACGGCTTCATCAAGCTGGTCGTCGATGCGTCCTCCGGCGTCCTCGTCGGTGCCACGTCCGCCGGACCCTGGGGCGGTGAGGTGCTCGGCGCGCTGTCGGTGGCCGTGCACGCGCGGCTCGAGCTCGAGCAGCTGCGCCGGATGATCTATGCGTATCCGACGTTCCACCGCGGGATCGAGGACGCGATCAAGGCGGTCGGCGCCTGAAAGGATCAGCGACCGTCAGGGGCGGCGCATCCCGGCGGGCGCGGCGGGCACCGTGCGGCCGCTGCGTTCCACGTGGCGCGCGGT
>JAVEEB010000372.1 GCA_030840665.1 Frankiaceae bacterium
AGGTGCTCCTCGGGGGCGATCGTCGCGCCGCCGGCCGTCCGGGTGAAGCGGATGAACGATTCGGTACGACGATCAAGGACGCCCCGGAAGTCGCCCGCGATGCCGACCGGCCACGTGAGCGGGGTGGGGCGCAAGCCGGTCCGCGCGGCGATCTCGTCCATCAGCGCCAGCGCGTCCATGCCCGGGCGGTCCCACTTGTTGATGATCGTGATCAGCGGCAGCCGGCGCTGCCGGCAGACCTCGAACAGCTTCAGCGTCTGCGGCTCGAGGCCCTTCGCGGCGTCGAGCAACATGACCGCCGCGTCGACGGCGGACAGCACCCGGTAGGTGTCCTCCGAGAAGTCGGCGTGGCCAGGAGTGTCGACGAGGTTGATGACGTGCCCGTCGTACGAAAACTGCAAGGCAGCCGACGTGATGGAGATGCCACGCGCCTGCTCCATGTCCATCCAATCGGACACGGTGGCCCGCCGGTGCGCCTTGCCGTGCACGGCGCCGGCCCGCCCGATCACCCGCGCGTGCAGCACCAGCGCCTCGGTGAGCGTCGACTTTCCCGCGTCCGGGTGGCTGATCACGGCGAACGTGCGCCGGCGCGCCGCCTCCGCCAGGACATGGGCGGCGGACTTGCTGTCGGACGGGGCGTCGGACGATACGGCGGTCACGAGCGCGGATCCTAACGGTTGCGCCCAGCGGGCGGGGTTCGTGCGGCTGTGGTCTCGACATGGCTACGCCTCGCACGGCAAGGCCGGCGAGGCGCGAAAACGGGCCAGGGTCTAGATGTCGGGCTCGCTCCACAGCAGGAGGGCCAGCTCGGCGTCGACGTCGACGAGGTCACCCTCGCTGCCGGTGGGGACCGCGGCGTACGTGCGCGAGAGGAACTCGACGAGCTCGGTGAGCGGCGCCTCGAACAGCGCCCGCCCGGACGGGGAGGAGAGCGCGATGCAGACGACCGACTGGGCGCCGTGCGACGGCCAGACCTGGACGTCGCCCTCGCCGGTCGGCCTCGTCACGCCATCCGTGAGCAGCTGACGCGCGAACGTCCACTCGACGACCTCGCCGCTGCCCGTGTGGAACGACACGTGGACCGCGTAGGGGTCCTGGGCGTCGTACCGGAAGTCAGCGCGAACCGGGACCGTCGTGGCGCCAGACATGACGAGCCGGAGCTCGAGCCCGGTGGTGACGGCGGTGTGTCGGGCGCTCATGAGGTGGCCTTCCGCGTGCAATTGCCAGACAACGATGGGGCCATGATCCCCCGAACTGGCCTCGGCGTAACTAGCTGGACCGGGTGAACCTGCGGATTATCGTGCGATCCACGGTACGCCCCGATTTGCCGGAGGCGAAACGTGTACGATTCGACCGCGCCCGGGCGATTAGCTCAGCGGGAGAGCACTGCCTTCACACGGCAGGGGTCACTGGTTCGATCCCAGTATCGCCCACCAAAGAGCCGCCTCTGACCTGCAGAAATGCGAGTCAGGGGCGGTTTGTGCGTTCGGTCACCGTGCGTCGCTCAGGCCGAAGCGGCTGACGGCGCGCATCTTGTTGACCACGTCGAGGGCCGCCACCTTGTAGGTCTCGGACAGCGTCGGGTAGTTGAAGACTGTGTCGACCAGGTGGTCGACGGTCCCGCCGCACGTCATGACGGCCTGCCCGATATGCACCAGTTCGGTCGCCTGCGTCCCGAAGACGTGCACCCCCAGCAGGCTGCGGGTCTCCGTCGAGACCAGCAGCTTGAGCATGCCGTAGGAGTCGCCGACGATCTGACCGCGCGCCAGCTCGCGGTAGCGGGAGATGCCGACCTCGTACGGGATGGCGTCGCGGGTCAGCTCGCCCTCGCTGCGCCCGACGTAGCTGATCTCCGGGATCGTGTAGATGCCGATGGGTTGCAGCTCCGGGATGGAGTGCGCGGGCTCGCCGAACGCGTGGTGGCTGGCGAGCCGGCCCTGCTCCATCGAGGTGGCGGCCAGCGCCGGGAAACCGATGACGTCGCCTACGGCGTAGATGTGCTCGCAGGCGGTGCGGAAGTTGTCGTCGACCTTGATGCGCCCGCGTGAGTCCGCCTCGAGCCCGGCATTGCTGAGGTCCAGCTCCTCGGTCGCGCCCTGGCGGCCGGCCGAGTACATGACGGTGTCGGCCGGGATGCGCTTGCCGCTCGCGAGCGCCGTGACCGTGCCGTGCTCGTCGGCGCCGACGCTCTCCACCGTCTCGCCGAGCCGGAACGTCACCGACAGGTCGCGCAGGTGGAACTTCAGCGACTCGACCACCTCGGAATCGCAGAAGTCGAGGATCTCGTCCCGCGCCTCGACGACCGTGACCCGCGTCCCGAGGGCCGCGAACATCGAGGCGTACTCGATGCCGATGACCCCGGCCCCCACGACGACCATCGTCTGCGGGACGGCTTGCAGGTGCAGGATGCCGTCGGAGTCGACGACGCGGACGTCGTCGAACGCGACGCTCGCGGGCCGGGCCGGCCGCGTCCCCACCGCGATGACGACCTTCGCGCCCGAGATCACCCGCTCCGTGTCGGTCTCCGGC
>JAVEEB010000380.1 GCA_030840665.1 Frankiaceae bacterium
ACGAGGTCATCGTGCCGTCGTTCACGTTTGCCGCCACCGCGAACTCGGTTGCCCTCACCGGCGCGACGCCGGTCTTCGCCGACATCGACCCGCTGACCTTCACTCTGGACCCGGCGTCTGTCCGCGCGGCCATCACCGAACGCACGGTCGGCATCATGCCGGTGCACCTGTACGGGCACCCCGCCGACATGACGGCCATGGCCGCCATCGCCGCCGAACACGGTCTGAAGATTTTCGAGGACGCTGCACAGGCGCACGGCGCGACCTGGGGCGGTACGCCCGTCGGGGCCTTCGGCGCCTTCGGCATGTTCAGCCTTTACCCGACGAAGAACATGACCTCCATCGAGGGCGGCATCGTCTCCTGCGCGACGGCCGAAACGGCCCGCATGGTGCGGCTCCTGCGCAACCAGGGCATGGAGAAGCAGTACGAGAACGAGGTTGTCGGCTTCAACAACCGCATGACGGACGTGCACGCCGCTGTCGGGCGCGTCCAGCTCGGCAAGCTGCCCGCGTGGACGGCGACGCGGCAGCGCAACGCGGCGTTCCTCGACGCACATCTGGAAGGCGTCGGCACGCCGACGGTCGCCGCCACCGCGACGCACGTCTACCACCAGTACACGATCCGCGTGCCGCATGACCGGGACGGCTTCGCGACCGCGCTTCGCGAGGAGCACAAGGTGGGCTGCGGCGTGTACTACCCGATCCCCAACCACCGCCTCCCGTCGTTCGGGCTGACGCTCGACCTGCCGGAGACGGAGCGAGCGGCCGGCGAAGTGCTCTCGCTGCCGGTGCACCCGTCGCTGTCCGCCGACGACCTGGAACGCATCGTCGCAGCCGTCAACGCGGTCGCGAAGGCCGGTGCCTGATGGCGAACCTGCGCGCCGGCCTCATCGGACTCGGCATGATGGGCCGCAACCACGCCCGCGTCCTCCGCAGCCTCGACGGGATCGACCTCGTTGCCCTCGCCGACCCGGGCGGCGATCCGCACCGAGTCGCCGGCGACCTGCCGCTCGTCGCGGGCATCGACGAGCTCATCAAGCACAACCTCGACCTGTGCGTCGTCGCGGTGCCCACCGCCTTTCACGAAGAGGTGGGCCTCGCGTTGGCCGCCGCGGGGGTCCACGCGCTCATCGAGAAGCCACTCGCCACGACCACGCCCGCCGCGCTGCGGCTGACCGAGGCTTTCGAGGCTGCCGGGCTCGTCGGTTGCGTGGGTCACATCGAGCGCTACAACCCCGCCGTGCAAACGCTGCGGCGCCATCTCGACGCCGGCGACCTCGGTGACGTGCACCAGATCGTCACGCGTCGCCAGGGCCCTTTCCCCAACCGCATCAGCGATGTCGGAGTCGTCAAGGACCTCGCGACGCACGACATCGACCTGACCGCGTGGGTCACCGGGCAGCCGTACACGTCGGTCTCCGCGCGGACCGCCCACAAGAGCGGTCGCATCCACGAGGACCTCGTCGCGATCGTCGGGCAACTCGCCGACGGCACCGTCACGAGCCATCTCGTCAACTGGCTGTCCCCCATGAAGGAGCGCGTGACGATCGTCACGGGCGACCGCGGCTGCTACGTCGCCGACACCCTCACCGCCGACCTGACGTTCTACGCGAACGCGTCGATCCCGAGCGAATGGGACGCGCTGTCGCGCTTCCGCGGGGTGTCGGAGGGCGACATGATCCGGTACGCCATCGCGAAGCCCGAGCCCCTCGCCAGTGAGCTGGCGGCGTTCCGCGATGTCGTGCTCGGGAAGGACGCCGACATCGTGACGATGCGTCAGGGGCTCGCCACCGTCGCGGTTGCCGAAGCGGTGCTGGCTTCTGCCGCGAGTGGCGCCACCGTCGCCATCGGAGCGTGACCGTGGCTCGGACGAGGCCCCGGCACCTGCTGCTCATCGCGTTCAGCTTCCCGCCAAGCCGCGCAAGCGGCACGTATCGGCCGCTCGGCCTCGCCAACTACCTCGTCAATCGCGGGTGGGACGTGACGGTGATCTCGCCGCCGGCGGAGACCATCACGCAGTACTTCGGCACGGTGGACAACACGCTGCTGAAGGCGATCGACGAGCGGGTGCACGTCACTCGCGTCCCGATGCCGATGGCCGGGATGCACCTGCCGTTGCACGACCACAGCTGGTTCCAGGCGAACTTTCCGATGGTGCACAAGATGGCGCGGGCTCGCGCGACCGGCTGGCCCTTCCGCGACAACGTGATGCCGTGGGTGCCGGGCGTCGTCCGGGCCGGCTTGAGGATTCACCGCCGCAAGCCCGTCGACCTCGTCCTCGCGACGGGCAACCCGTGGAGCGCGTTCGTCGCTGCGTACCTGATCTGCCGCAAGATTCGCAAGCCGTACGCCATGGACTATCGCGACTCCTGGACGCTCGACGAGTTCACGGGCGAGCGCGCATTTCCCGTTGGCAGCACCGAAGACAAGTGGGAGCGGCGGCTGCAGAACAACGCGGCCGTGTTGACCTTCGTCAACGAGCCGCAACGGCGTTGGCACAGCGAACAGAACCCGGTGATCGCCGATCGCACCAGCGTCGTCGAGAACGGCTGGGACCCCGACCTCCTCGGCGAGCCGACCTACCAGCCGCCGCCGGCGGATCGCCCGCTGCGCTTCGGATATCTGGGCACCGTCACCGACCTGCAGCCGCATGCCGAAACGTGGGAGGCCTGGCAAGTCGCGCGCCACGACCCGATCCTCGAGGGCGCGACGGCCACGATCCGCGGACATCTGGGCTTCTTCCGCGGGTCGGTCAACCGCACGTACGCGCTCATCCCGGACGGAGTCGCGGGCATCCACTACGGCGGCCCGGTCGGCAAGACGGAAGTGCGCGGCGTGTACGACAGCTTCGACGTGATCCTGCTGATCGTTGCGAGCTCGGAGTACGTGACGAGCGGCAAGGTCTACGAGTGCATGGCGACCGGCAAGCCGATCGTCGCGATCCACACCCCCGAGACGGCCGCGGCGGAACCGATGGCGGGCTACCCGCTCGCGCACCGCATCGACAGCGTCGACCCGGTCGCCATCGAGAAGGCGTTGCTCGCCGCAGCTCACACTGCACGTACGTACACACTCGAAGATTTCGAGGCGGCCAAGGCTTACGGCGAGCGCTACACGCGCAGCGCGCAGTTCGCCTCGCTCGTCGACACGTTGGAAGGAATCACCGGTGAGTGACCGTCTCGTAGTGATCACCCCGTGGTTTCCCACCCCCGAGGAGCCGGGCCACGGGTCGTTCGTCGCGGCCTCGGTGGCCGCAATCTCGCACCTGCGCGGGGAGTCGATTCCCGTTGTGCAGCTACGTTCCGTCCCTATCGCGGAGTTCACCACCGTCACCGTTACGCGCCTGGAACACGAGTACGGGCCGCTCATCCGCATCGACGTTCCCGCCGAGCCGATGCAGGCACGGCTGCTGACGGCGCTGGCGATGCGCAAGGCCCTCGCGGACAACATGCCCGACGAGGTGCGCGACGCCACTGTCGTCCATGTGCACACCGGGATGCCGACGGGAATTGCCGTTGTCCCGTTGCTCCGCGAGGACCAGCGCGTCGTCATGACCGAGCACGCCAGCTACCTGCAGCGCGTGTTCGTCGA
>JAVEEB010000422.1 GCA_030840665.1 Frankiaceae bacterium
GCCGACAGCAAGCGTCAGCGCGACGGCAACGCCGACCCCGACGACCACCCCCGCGGGCATCGCCGACCTCGCGGGTTCCATCGGCGGGCCGGTCGTCCTGCCCGGCAGCAGCGGCTATGCGACTGCGGCCCGCCTGTTCAACCCCCGCTTCGACGGTGCCCACCCGGTGGCGATCGCCTATTGCACCAGTGCGGACGATGTCCGCCGCTGTGTCGATGCGGCGCGCGCGTCGGGCGTGACGCCGATCCCGCGGTCCGGCGGCCACAGCTATGCGGGCTACTCCACCGGGCCGGGCCTCGTCATCGACGTCACGGGCGTGAAGGCGATCACCCTCGTCGGCTCGGAGGTCACGGTCGGCGGCGGCGCACGCATCATCGACGTGTACGACGCACTCGGCCCGCACTCCCGCGCAATCCCCGCCGGGTCGTGCCCCACGGTCGGCGTTGCAGGACTCACCCTGGGCGGCGGGCTCGGGATCGAGGCGCGCCAGTACGGGCTGACCGCCGACCACCTGGTCGCGGTCGACGTCGTCCTCGCCTCTGGTGACCTGGTGACCGCGACGCCGGCCGACCATGCGGACCTCTACTGGGCCTGCCGTGGCGGCGGGGGCGGCAACTTCGGCATCGCGACGCGGTTCGTCTTCGGCACCCACCCGACCGCCGATTTGACGCGCTGGCAACTGCGCTGGCCGTGGGCGAGCGCCGCCGATGTCTTGCAGGGCTGGAGTTCCTGGGTCGGTGCAAGCCCGCGCGAACAGTTCAGCGCGGTCAACTGTTCGTCCACCGCACCGAGCCAACGGCCGTCAGTGACCGTGTTCGGGGTGCTGAACGGGTCCCCGTCGCAGACGAAGGCCCTGATGGCAGCGCTGACTCGTGCGGTGGGTGCTCCGGCCATCTCGACGTACCTGCGTACGAGCACGCACGCCGTTACCGTCCGCCAGCTCGCCGGTTGCGCGGACCTGTCGGACGCGCAATGCGGCGCGTACGCCGGGCCCGAGGCGGGCATCCCGCGGCAGGCCTACGCGGGTGGCTCCGATCTCCTGCGCGCGCCGTTCACATCGGCCGGTGCTGCAGCCGTCGTCGCGGTCATCGACGAGCGGCAGGGACTCAAGCTGGCGACGGGCACGGTGCTGATCGACTCCCTCGGCGGCGCGATCGATGACGTGCCGGCCGACGCGACGGCGTACGTGCATCGCGGGGCGCTCGCCTCGTTGCAATACCTGGCCAACTGGGCCGAAGGGGCCTCTGCCGCCACGGTTGCCCGCAACCTCGAGTGGTTTACGGCGGCGAAGGCCGCTCTTGCGCCGCACGTGAGCGGCGAGGCGTACCAAAACTATGTGGATCCCGACCGTTCGGACTGGCGCCAGGCCTACTACGGCGCCAACTACAGCCGATTGAAGACGGTGAAGTCGACGTACGATCCGGAAGGTCTTTTCAATTTCCCGCAAGCCATCGGCGCCTGAACGCAAGCCGTCGGCGGTGACGGTGCGTAAGTGCGTAAACCGATTTCTGGCGTTTAGGTGACATACCGCCCCAACTGCGTGTACAAGATTGTTAATCGAACTGGAAAGGACGGACCCGTGGAGCGCGACAGGTTGCTGACACCTGGTGAGGTGGCGGCGCTGTTCCGGGTGGACCCGAAGACCGTTACGCGATGGGCGGCGGCGGGTCGCATCGGGAGCATTCGCACCCCCGGGGGTCACCGCCGGTTCCGCGAATCCGAAGTCCGGGCGCTGCTGCGCGGCGAGTTCGGTGGCGAGCCGCCCGCTCAGCGCGAGCCGGCCGACGAGGTCACGCCGGTTCTGTCGTAGGCGCCGGCACGTAGCCGCCGTCCACGAGTCCCGCCCACCGTTCCCACACGTTGCGCGTGAAGTCCTTCCTTGTACGAAGGACCTCCTCGGCGTAGAGCGCCGCGAACAGCGGCCCCGCGATCGCCCATTGGTCACGGTGGCGCGACTCGTGCCAGCGCACCGGCTCGCTGACGTCCGTCGCCGACGTGACGTACACGCAGCCGACGGTCGTGCCGCCCCCGCCATGCAATCGCGCGGACGCGCCGGTGCAGACCACGAATGCGCGCCCCGGATCCCAGCGGACACTTGCGCCCGTTGCTGCGGCCGCGGCGGCGTAACCCACGGACAGCACGAGGGTGATCGGGTCGAGCACGACCAGGGCCGTCATCAGCCAATGGTGCGCCCGGGAACCGAGGCGCATCACGGGAGGACGTTCACGGCTCGGGCGATGACAAGGCCGACAGTTGTCAGCGCGACGAGGGACTGCGCCGCCATGAGGACCTTGGCCCACCGCGACAGCGGCAGCGTGTCGGTCGGGCTGAAGGCCGTCGCGTTCGTGAAGCTCACATAGAGATAGTCGACGAGGTTGGGTTCCCACTCGAGGTTCGACATCTCCGGGATAGACATCTGCGGGAAGAGAAAATCTGGGTGTGCCCGCTTGCCGCGCGCCCTAGGGATGGGCCCGCCGCGGTCGAATTCCCAGTACCACAAGCCGAAAGCGATAATGTTCGTCAGATAAATGGACGCGCCACCGCCCAGCAGGGAAGGTGCGTTGTCGGCCGCGCCGTGCAGATAGATCAGGTTGTGGACGAGCAGGACCGCTGACGCCGCGTTGGTGAAGGTGACGACCCCCGTCAGCACGAGGGACGTGATGCGCAACGCCGGATGGTCGCGCGTCAGTCGAACGGGGTTGGCGGCGATGAGCACGACGAGTAGCACCGCCTCGACGCTGGCCAGCACCCACTTGGGCTGCAAGGCGAAGTGGGCCGGCACGGCGAGTTGCAGCGCGATGACGGCCGCGATCGCCACGATGACCGGGAGCCGCGACTCGCCGGCGGACTTGCGCAGCCACGCGGGCAACCCGGCTGATTGCGGGTGAGCTGTCAGCCAGGCTTGACGATGCGCGTCGAGGGCCG
>JAVEEB010000428.1 GCA_030840665.1 Frankiaceae bacterium
CGGCGTGCAATTGCTCGAGCGGCGCGACTTCGACCTGAAGGTCGCGCGCCGCGTCGGCATCGAGCAAACCCAACCGGCGAGCGAGCGGCGCGAGGACGGGTGCTTGCACCGCCGTCAGGGCGAACACGACGAGAAAGACGGCGTCGAACAACCGCTGCGCGCCCGGGACCCCGCGGGCGACGGCAAGCACCGTGAAGACGATCGGCACGGCGCCGCGCAATCCGGCCCAACCGAGGAACACCTGTTCGCGCCACGGCAGCCGAAACGGCAAGGCGCTCACCGCAACGGACAGCGGCCGTGCGACGAGCAGCAGCGTGCCGGCGATGACCAACGCGGGCACGATCGCGCGACCCAACCGGCTGGTGTCGACCAGCATGCCGAGCAGGACGAACACGCCGATCTGCGCCAGCCAGCCGACGCCTTCCGCGAAGCCAACCGTGGCCGGCCGATGCGGCAGCCTCGCATTGCCCAGAATCAAGGCCGTCAGATACACCGCCAGGAATCCGGACCCGTGGATGACGGCCGACGCCCCGTAGCTGAGGACGCAAAAAGCCAGTACCGACAAGGGATACAGACCGGACGAGGGCAACGCCGTACGCCGGAGCCCGGCCGCGCCCACGATGCCGACGCCCATGCCGACGGCGGCACCGATGACGAGCTGGGCGACGAGCGCCAGCAGGAGGGATGCCGCCGACCGATGGCCCCAATCGGCGGCGGCGACGGCGAGTACGAGCATCGCCGCCAGCGGATCGTTGGTCCCCGACTCAGCCTCGAGCACTCCGCCGAGTCTCGTGAGGATCGGGAGGCGGCGCAGGATGGAGAACACTGCCGCGGCATCCGTGGGGGCCACGACGGCGCCCGACAACCCGGCGAGCCGCCAGTCGAAGTGCAGCAACCAATGAGTGGCGACCGCGACCACGCCGACGGAGACCGCGGTGCCGACCACCGAGAGCGTCAGCGCCAGCGGAAGGACGGGGCGCACCATGTCCAGCCGCGTCGTCAACCCCCCTTCGGCGAGGATGAGGACCACCGCGGCGATGCCCAGTGCCTCGGCCTGGTGCGTCGTTGGTGGGCCGATGTGCAGCTGGCCGAGGGCAACGCCGAGGACGAGATAGACGAGCAGCGTGGGCAGGCCGACAACCGTCGTGATCCGCGCCGCGATCACCGCGAGCAGCAGCACCGCGCTGCCGGTGAGCAGCGCCCATTCGACCGACGAGCTCCCCATGCGACGAGAGTCTGGCAGCTGCGGACGCCGGGCGCGCCTACACGATCGCGGGCATCCCGAGAATGGAGCTCAGGGCCGCCAGCTGCTCCGGCACGATGCTGTAGTAGATCCATTGCCCACGGCGTTCGGTCCGGACGAAACCGGCCTCACGCAGCACCTTCAGGTGATGGCTCACGGTCGGTTGGCTCTTGCCCGCCGGCTCCACGAGGTCGCACGCGCTGATCTCGCCCCGCGGCGCGTTGGCCAGCAGGTTGAGCAGCCGCAGCCGGACAGGGTCCGCGAGCGCCTTGAACTGGTGGGCCGCCTGCGCGACCTCGCCGTCCGTGACGACGACGGATTGAATCGGACCGCAATACGCGACGGCCGACTCTCCCCGTAAATCGATGATGGTCGTTGACCCCGCCATGATGCTCCTCCCGTGCGGCACTGACCCCTTGATCACCTTAGGCGAACCTCGTTCGGCAGTCACGCGCAGCAACCGCACATAGACAGAATGAGCATAAAGATTCACCCCATTGGCGCACACGTACCGTGCAACAATCGTCGCTGTACGTCGTCCAACGGGGGACGTCCGCACTCGAAGGGCAGGCAGGACGTCGTGGACCAGCGGCATGCGCCACCTGCCCTGCCGCCAAATGCGGCCACCCGGCTGGCGACTCTTCTGCATGTCGGCGAGGCCGCGAGCACGTTCTTCGGCAACCTCGACTACGACGCTACGCTCGCCTCCATCGTGGACGCGGTGGTCCCGGAGTTCGCCGATCACGCGTTCGTCGACGTCGCCGCCGACGTCGAGGACGAGTCGGCGCCACCGGACACCCTGCGCCGCGCTGCGTTGCGGCACACCCCGGCGATCGGCGACGTCACCATCCCGTCGGTGCCGGTCGGTCAGGTGTCGCCGTACCTGCCCGGGCATCCGACGGCGATCACCTTCCGGACCGGCGAGCCGGTACTCCGGTCGGCGATGAACGCCGACGTCATCCGCGACGGCGTGCCGTCGGAAGGTGTTGCCGACGCCTACGAGGAGGTCGGGCTGCGGGCCGGCATGACGGTCGCGTTGCGGGTGCGCCACCGGGTGATCGGCGTGCTCACGTTGGCGCAATCGATCAGTGGCCGGCCGTTCGACACGGAGGACCTGCGTATCGCGCAGCACTTCGCGGGCCGGGCGGCCGTGGCGATCGACAACGCCCTCGCGCACCGGGCCACCACGCGTCTCGCGAGCACGCTGCAGCGCATCCTGTTGCCGGTCGACCTCGAGCCCGTCCCCGGAGTGGCCACTGGCTCGCGATACCTGGCGGCCGGCGCCGGCCATGAGATCGGCGGCGACCTCATCGACGTTTTCCCGCTCCCTTGCGGCCGCATCGCCTTCGTCGTCGGTGACGTGCAGGGGCGCGGCATCGGCGCGGCCGCATTGATGGGCCAGCTGCGGGTCGTCCTGCGCACCCACGCACTCGACGGCATGCCGCCCGACGAGGTCCTGATGCGCGGGAACCGGCTGGTAACAGCCCTGGACGTGACGCAACTCGTCACGTGCGTCTACGGGGTCATCGACGTGGCGGCGCAGACCATGGTCGTTGCCAACGCCGGCCACCTGCCGTTGCTGTTCGTCCCCGACGAGGGGGAGCCGTCGTACGCCGAGATGCCTTCGGGCCTGCCGCTCGGCACGCCGGGGTTCAGGCCCGGCGTGATGACCGTCGCGTTCCCGCCTGACGTGACCGTCCTGGGGTTCACCGACGGCCTCGTCGAGGATCGCACGCGGTCACTCACCGACGGCCTCGAGGCGCTGCGCACCGCTCCCCTGCCGTCGGCGCCCGACGAGTTGTGCGCGGCAGCGCTGCTGGCCTCGGGGCGCGACGCCAGCCACGACGACGACATCACCCTGCTCGCGCTGCGCCTCGTCTGACGGGCCCCTCGAGCCCCGGGGCAGGCTGCCCTACCGGGGCAACGCGGCGTCGATCGCAGCGACGACGGCCGCGTCGTCGGGTGCCACCTTGCTGCGGAAACGCCGCTCGACAGTGCCATCGGGCCCGACGAGGAACTTCTCGAAGTTCCAGCCGACGTCACCGGCCGCGCCGGAGTCGTCGGCCACGGAGACGAGCTCGTCGTACAACGGGTGGCGCTGCGGCCCGTTGACCTCGATTTTTTCGTACAAAGGGAAAGTCACTCCGTACGTCGTGGAACAGAACTCGGCTATCTCCTCCGGCGTGCCCGGCTCCTGGCCGCCGAACTGGTTGCACGGGAAGCCGAGCACGGAAAAACCGCGGCCGGAGTAGGTCAGCTGCAGCTCCTCCAGTGCAGCGTATTGCGGCGTCTTCCCGCAGCGCGACGCCACGTTCACCAGCAGGAGCGCCTCGCCTTTGTGTTCGGCAAGCGTGGTCGAACGGCCATCCAACGTGGTCAGGGGGATGTCATAGATCGACACAGGTGATCTCCTCGGTCGGGGCCGACAACTATACGGACCTGCCGGCCCCCGCGCCGTCAGACCTACGGGTGCGAAGGCTCCTGGCCGCCGAGGGGGATAGCGATGGTCGGCGGCTCGGCGACCATGACGCGGTCTCGGCCCGCTTGCTTCGCCAGATACATGGCCTCGTCCGCACGGTGCATCAACGAATCGGCGCCCGCATCACTCGGAGCCACCACCGCGATCCCGAAACTCGCCGTCAGCGGCCGCCCGTCGGGCAGCACGACCAGCGACAGGGCGAGACGGACGCGGCCGGCGACAACGCCGGCGCCCTCGGCATCCGCGTCGGGCAGCACGACGACGAACTCCTCGCCGCCGATCCGGGCCGCGAAGTCGCTCTGGCGAACCGAGGCCCGCAGCGCCGAGCCGACGCCCCGCAACACTGCGTCGCCCCCGGCGTGCCCGAAATCGTCGTTGACGCGCTTGAAGCGGTCGATGTCGAAGATGACCACGGCCAACGAGGATTGCGTCCGCGATGCCCGCGCAACGACC
Source organism: Frankiaceae bacterium (assembly GCA_030840665.1). GTDB lineage: Bacteria > Actinomycetota > Actinomycetes > JAVEEB01 > JAVEEB01 > JAVEEB01. The sequence continues at coordinate 4,176 of JAVEEB010000428.1, forward strand.
GACGTCAAGAAGTCGTACGCGCTGCGCCTGTTCGGCAGGCCCGTCAAGTAGTCGTAGGCGGCGTTGAACTCCGCTGTGGACTTGAGCCGTCGGAAGGAGGACAACATCGCGACGAGCACGACGGCGGCCGCGGCGGCCGTCAGAGTGCGCCCGGCGTACCAGCCGAGGGTGAAGCGATAGCGCACCGAGTACGTGAGGATCAGGTCGCAGACACAGACGAGGATCGCGACGAAGGCCCAGCGTTCCGGCCCGCGGCGGCTCCTCGACCCTCGGACCGTCACGAGCAACGCGACCACGATCAGGGGTATGCCGAACGGGGCAGTGACCGCCACGGTCCGACTGGTGTCCAGGCCCACGATCAGCACGGGCAGGTGGTCGACCCAGGCCACGACCGCCGCGACCACCAGCAGGGAAAGTGCGCCCGAGAAGGCCAGCACCCGGGCGAGCGTCCGCGGGCGCGCCTGCCTTTCGATGTCGAGAATGTCGAGCCGCGCGAACGGACTCCAGGCGACCCCGAGCAGCGCGGGGAATCCGAAATGCCAGCCGATGTAGAGGTACGGGGCCACGGAGGGTGCCACGGCGAGGGGAGGACTCGTCCCGAACACACCGGGGAACGCAAGTGCGTAGCCGGCCATCAGGATGAGCGACCACAAGTACGCCACGGCCATGGCCAGGATGCGGCGATCGCCGGTGTCGATGTAATCGCCGGCGAGCAGCCAGACGGACATGAGGTCGAAGCACACGACAATAGCTAGAACAGCGGGGATGAAGCTGGCGGAGGCCCCGAATCGATGCCCGGCGAACGGGAGCAGTGCCACGGTGAGGCCGATGACCACCGCTGAGACGAGGTAGGTCGCGCGCCGCTCCCTGGCCCCACTGTGGACTCCCATGGGTGAACCATCGGCGCCGCTGGGCCGCACTGGATCCAAAATGCGCCTCTATATGCCGATTCGGCCCATATCGATCGGCCGACATAGAGGCGGGCTGGCCGCCCGTGAGCGACCAGCCCGTCCCTTACAGATCAATCACCTAGCCGGATCAGGGCGCTAGGAGCCCGTGATAGTGAACTGTGACCCGGGTTGGATCACGATATTTCCTGTCTTGGAATTGGTGATCGTCACGTTCGACAGGATGGCGTTACCAGCAGCTCCGCCCATCGCGAGGATGCCGGCACCATTGTTCGACTTGTCGATCTTCACGTTCGTGACGGCAACATTGCGCATGACACCGCCGCCGGTCTTGAACTGAATCCCGTCGTACGTCGAATCGGAGATGTCGGTGTCACGGATGGTGACACCAACGATGTCGACGGTCGAGGCAAACAGCGTGATCGCACCGAATTGCTGCTGCTCGCCCCAGAAGACACCGCCACAACGGTAGAGGCCGTTGTTGGCGACCAACGTCGTGCCCGAGAACGGCAGCGGGCTGTGGTCCGTCGCCAGCATGATGCCGGGGTAGTTCATCGTGTCGTAGACCAGGTTGTTCTCGGCCGAGTTGCTGTAACCGCCGTAGATGGCGATGCCGTTCGCGCGCCACGGCAACTGCACCGTGTTGTTGATGAAGTGGTCGTCGTGCGTGATGTCGACGGCCGTGTCCTTGACGCGCGGGTTCGCCCAGATCGCGAGCGAGTCGTCGCCAGTGGTGCGGAAGGACGAGTTGAAGACCGTCGAGTTGCGTGTGCCATCGGTGAAGTTGATGCCGTCGGCAAAGGTGTCACGGATGCGCATGCCGGTGAACGACAGGTTGTCGCCCGGGTTCCAATACGCAGGTGTGTCGCTGTAGTCGCGGCCAACCCAGGCACCGACGTTCACGTGCTCGATCCAGACGTTGCTGATCTTCGTGTCGTGACCGAAGCGCCCGTTGAGCCCGTGGCCACGCTGGTTGCGGTTGACGGTGCCACCGAAGATGGCGAGGTCGGAGATCTGGGCGTTGTCCTCGACGTCGAAGCCGACGTTGCCCTCGTCCGGGTGGTTGATCCCGCCGACGACGCTGTGCGGATCCGTTGCCGTGTAGAGCATCGTGTACCACATACCCGCGCCACGGATGACCACGTTGCGGATGCCCAGCTGGTTGTACTGGCCCCGCTTCGGGTCGGGCGTCAGGATCTTCTGCTCCTGGCGCCACTGGCCGGCCGGGATGTAGACGCAGGAGATCACGCCGTTCTGGTCGTCCATGACGGCCCGCTGGATGGCGGCTGAGTCGTCGATGCCGTCGTTCGGGATTGCACCGTACGTCGTGATCGACGTGCATCCGGCCGGCTGCTGGATCGCGGGTGCGACCTGCTCCAGATCGATGAAGTCGATGATGTAGAACGACGCTGTGTCACCGGCGTCGCGCTGCAACTTGAAGTGCGTGCCCGCGGGGTAGCTCTGCGCCAGCAGCGCGTGCGACTCGTCGAAGAGGCGACGTGCGTCCGGTCCGGGAGTGTTCGACAGCGACTCGGTGTCGTCCGTCGTTCCGTACAGCCAGCTGTACTTGGACGAGAGGTTGATCTTCTGCGCGAAGGTCCCGTTGATGTAGAGGCTGATCGTCGCGTCGATGCCCCCGCCCGTCGGGGCGTCCGGGATCGAGTTGCGCACAACGATCGAGTTGGACGCGTTCGTCGAGGTGAAGTCGACGAACTGCCCGGGGTTGTCGAGGCGTACCGACGCGCGGCCGGACGACTCGGTCCCGAAGTTCGTGTGGCTGAACGTGCGCAGCGGGTCCGCGGTCAGCAACGTGCCCTGGAAGGCTGCCGACTCCGCCTCGTACTCGACCCACGGCACTGCCGCACCGCGACCGACGACGATCGCCTGGGACAGCGAGTTGTTGGTCTCACTGGTCTCCGCGACGATGTTCGTCGCGTCGGCGCTCGCAGTGATGGTCGCGCCGCCGTTCACGGCCGTCCACGTGCCCACCGTGACTGTCACCGACGACTTCGCAGCGATCGCGGGCGTCGTCGCGTTCAGTGTCGACGTGCCGACGACGACGCGGGTCGTCGTACCGGCCGCAACTGCCGTGGTGCCTCGGTTGTTGACCGTCACGACGAAGCTGACGGACGCGCCGGCGGCCGGGCTCTGCGGGTTGGACACGACTGTCAGCACCTGCAGGTCAGGACCGGGAGCTTGCGACACCGTGATGCTCGGCGCGGTTGCCGTGTTGTTGGTCTCGCTCTGCTCGATGACCACGCTCGGCTCGTCGACGCGTGCCGACACCGTGAACGTGCCCATCGGTTGCACTCCGGCGTTCGCCGATACGGTGACCGACGCTCCAGGGGCGAGGGACGCGACAGCTGCCGTGCCCACCTTGTTGGCGCCGAGATAGAAGTTCACGTTCGTGGCGCCGGCCGTCGACGTGCCGCCGTTGCGCACGGTCGCACCCAACGTGACGGGCGTTGTCTCGTCCGGGCTGGCCGGTGAGGTCGTGACGGACGTGATGGTCAGGTCCGGGTTGGGGGCGGGAACGCCCATCACCTGGAGCTCGGCAACCTGGCCGCCACCGGCGCCCGAGTTGGTCGTGATGTTGATGCGCACGTCGGCGGCCGTGGCCGACACCGGGATGGTGACGACGTTGCTGCCGGACGTGAACGTGTAGAGCGTCGGCGCCTTCAGCTGCGTGTAAGCCGTACCGGCCTGGTCACGGCCGAGGACCTCGATGGTCTGCGTGCGCGTTCCCCAGGAGCTCGCCGGGTTGAGCTTCACGACGACCGAGGAGATCGTCACGTTGGAGCCCATGGCCACGGTGAGCGTGGAGGGGTAGCCGTTGCCCTCCCAGTACGTGGTGAGGTTGCCGTCGTTCGCGTTAGTGGCAACGAAACTGAGGGTGGTCGTGTTGGCGGAGATGGCCTTGCCCAGTGCCTGGTCGGTCGGCGTCACGCCGCAGCCGCTCTGGCATGCGCGGGTGAAGGTGTTGCTGTCGGCGGAGACGTTGCCCGCCGCGTCGCGTGCGCGCACCGTGTACGACACGGCGGCCGAGGCGGCCTGCGTGTCGGTCGTCGTCGTGACGTTGCCGACCTGCTTGAGCAGGGAGCCGTTCGCGTAGACGTCGTATCCGGTGACGCCGACGTTGTCGGTCGAGGCGCTCCAGGTGAGGGTCACCGTGGTGCCCGACGTCGTGCCATCAAGGTTCGCGGGAATGGTCGGAGCCTGGGTGTCCGTCGTCGTGCCCGTGCGGGTGAAGGTGTTGCTGTCCGGGGAGATGTTGTTGGCCGCGTCACGTGCCCGGACCGTGTACGACACCGTGGCCGTCGCGGCCTGCGTGTCGGTGGTGGAGGTGGCGGTCACGGTCTTGACGAATGCGCCACCCCGGTACAGGTCGTAGCCGGTCACCGCGACGTTGTCGGTCGAGGCCGACCACGTCAGCGTGATCGTCGTACCGGATGTAGCGCCCGTGAGGTTCGCGGGGACGCTCGGGGCCTGGGTGTCACCCGAACCACTGCGGACGAACGTGTTGCTTGCCGCCGACACGTTGCCGGCAGCGTCGCGCGCCTTGACGGTGTAGTTGATCGTCGCGGTCGCGGGCTGGTTCGTGTCGGCGTACGCGGTGACCGCGC
>JAVEEB010000440.1 GCA_030840665.1 Frankiaceae bacterium
TCTGGGCGAGATGGTGACCGCGACGCAGTCGGTCAACGACGAGACGTTGCAGCTGCTCGGTGCCGAGATCGGCTGGATCATCCAGGTGGTCAGCCCCGAGGACGAGGCCAACCTGGTCATCCGCCCGCCGGTCGTCACGGTCATGGGTCACGTCGACCACGGCAAGACCAAGCTTCTCGACGCGATCCGGTCCGCCGACGTCGTTGCCGGCGAGCACGGCGGCATCACGCAGCACATCGGTGCCTACCAGGTGCGTCACACGTCTCCGGACGGCACCAACCGTGCCGTGACCTTCATCGACACCCCGGGCCACGAGGCGTTCACCGCCATGCGTGCACGTGGTGCGCAGGTCACCGACGTCGCGATCCTCGTTGTCGCGGCCGACGACGGCGTCATGCCGCAGACCATCGAGGCGCTCAACCACGCGCAAGCGGCCGGCGTCCCGATCGTCGTGGCGGTCAACAAGATCGACAAGGAAGACGCGAACCCGGGCAAGGTGCGGCAGCAGCTCACCGAGTACGGCCTCGTGGCTGAGGAGTACGGAGGCGACACGATGTTCGTCGACGTCTCCGCCAAGAGCCAGCTCGGCATCGACGACCTCATCGAGGCCGTCCTGCTCACCGCCGACGCCGCCCTCGACCTGCGGGCCAACCCCAACACCCGCGCACAGGGTGTCGCGATCGAGGCTCACCTCGACCGCGGCCGCGGCCCGGTGGCGACCGTCCTCGTTCAGCGCGGCACGCTGCGCATCGGTGACTCCATCGTCGCCGGTGACGCGTTCGGGCGCGTCCGCGCCATGCTCGACGAGCACGGCGAGGCCATCGAAGAAGCGGGTCCGTCGCGCCCGGTCATGGTGCTCGGCCTCACGGCCGTGCCCGGGGCCGGCGACACGTTCCTGTCCGTCGACGAGGACCGGGTCGCCCGCCAGATCGCGGAGCGCCGCTCCACCCTGGCGCGCAACGCGAAGCTGGCGAGCGTCAAGCGCCGGCCGACGCTCGAAACCTTCATCGAGCGCATCGCGGAGGGCGAGGTCAGCCAGCTGCGCCTCATCCTCAAGGGCGACGTCTCCGGTTCCGTCGAGGCCCTCGAGGACGCCCTGCTCAAGATCGATGTCGGCGAAGAGGTCGAGCTGCGGGTCATCCACCGCGGCGTCGGCGCCATCACCGAGCACGACATCAACCTGGCGTCCATCCCGGGCTCCGAGGCGATCGTCATCGGCTTCAACGTGCGACCGGAAGGCCGTGCTCGCGAGCTCGCCGACCGTTCGGGCGTCGACATCCGGCTGTACCGGGTCATCTACGAGGCCATCGACGACGTCGAGGCGGCTCTCAAGGGCCTGCTCAAGCCGGAGTTCGAAGAGGTCCAGCTCGGCACCGCGGAGATCCGCGAGGTCTTCAAGGTCCCGAAGGCCGGCAACGTCGCGGGTTGCATCGTCCGGTCGGGCACGATCACCCGCAACTCGAAGGCCCGCCTCATCCGCGACGGCGCCGTCATCGCGGACCGCGTCACCATCGAGACCCTCAAGCGCTTCAAGGACGACGCGCGCGAGGTCTCCGAGGGTTACGAGTGCGGTATGAGCATCGGCTACAACGACATCAAGGTCGGCGACACCATCGAGACGTTCGAGATGAAGGAAAAGCCGCGCGTCTAGGCATCACGACGACATCATTGCGGCGCCAAGCCGGTCCTGACCGGCTTGGCGCAGCATGGAGCACGAGCGGACGGGCCCGGCGACGGGCCTGTTCCTCTGTCTGGCGCCACGCGACGCCTCCGACGTTCCGCAGTCTGCAACGCCCTACCGTTGCAAACCGCGGAGCGTCCTGGGAAGACCACCACGACGGAGGGAGGGCAACCGCAATGTTCGTCGGCGCGCTGACCCTCGACATCCTGCTCGGCGACGTGCACTCCTTGAAGGAGAAGCGTTCCGTCGTGAAGCCGATCGTCGCGGAGCTCCGCCGGCGGTTCGAGGTCTCAGCGGCGGAAGTCGGATACCTGGACCTGCACCGGCGCGCGCAGGTCGGTGTTGCGATCGTGGCGCCGGACGCGGCGCACTGTACGGAACTACTCGACGCGTGCGAAAGGCTTGTTGCCGCCCGCCCGGAGATCGAACTGCTGTCGGCACACCGGCAGCTGATTGGCGAGGAGGACGAGTGACGGACAAAGCACGCGCGCGACGGCTGGCGGACCGCATCCGCGAGATCGTGGCGGCGCATCTGGTCGAGCGCGGGATCAAGGACCCGCGCCTGGGGTTCCTCACGATCACCGACGTCCGCGTCACAGGTGACCTGCGCGAGGCCACGCTGTTCTACACCGTGTACGGCGACGACTCCGCGCGGCAGGATTCGGCTATGGCTCTCGAGAGCGCCAAGGGTGTCCTGCGGTCGGAGGTCGGCAAGCAGATCGGCATCCGCCACACGCCCTCGCTGGCTTTTGTTGCCGATGTCGTCCCGGACACCGCCCGGCAGTTGGATGATCTCCTCGAGCGGGCCCGCGCGGCCGACGAAGAGGTCGCGCAACTCGCGGAGCATGCTGTGCCAGCGGGAGAGGCCGACCCGTACAAGCATCCCCGAATCGATGACGAGGGCGAGGACGAGTGATCGACGTGGCGACGGGGGTTGCCGGACCGAACGAGGCGGCGTGGGGCCGCGCGGTTGACCTCTTGTGCGCTGCGAAGACCGTCGTCCTGGCCTGCCATATCGGTCCCGACGGGGATGCCCTCGGCTCGATGCTCAGCCTCGGCCTGGCGCTGGAGCGGCTCGGCACCGACGTCGTCTGCTCCTGGGGGAGCGAGACCCTGGTGCTCCCCGCGACGTACGCAGGTCTGCTCCCCGGTCAGCACCTCCTCCGCCCGCCGGCCGAGGTTCCCCAGGTGCCCGACTGCCTGGTCGCCCTCGACACCGCCAGCCTCGACCGCCTCGGCCTGCTGGCGCCCCTCACGGGCACCGCCAAAGAGACCCTCGTGATCGACCACCACGCCACGAATACGCACTTCGGCACCTTCGAGCTGGTCGACCCCTCCTCGGCCGCGACGGCCGTCCTGGTCGCCGAGCTGATCCAGCGGCTCGGGGTCACCCTTGATGCCGAGCTCGCCGTCGGCCTGTACGTCGGCATCACCACCGACACCGGGTCGTTCCGGTTCAGCGCGACGACCCCGGACGTCCACCGCCTGGCCGCTCAGCTGCTGGCGACGGGCATCCGCCACGACGAGATCGCCCGGGCCATCTACGACACGCACGACTTCGGGTACGTGAAGCTCCTCGGCGAAGCCCTCAGCCGCGCCAGCCTCGAACGCGACGCGGTCGGCGGCCGGGGGCTCGTCTGGACGTACACCACGGCCGACGAGATGACCGGCCATGGCCTGCGGATGGACCAGATCGAAGGCATCATCGACGGCGTCCGGGTCACGGCGCAGGCCGAGGTCGCCGTGCTGCTCAAGGGCGACCTCGACGGCACGTACAAGGTGTCCACCCGGTCCAAGGGCGCGATCGACATGAGCCTGATCTGCGGGCAGTTCCACGGCGGGGGGCACCGCTTCGCCGCGGGATTCACCGCCCACGGCTCAGTGGACGAGACGATGGCCCAGCTCCGGGCCGCCCTCTCCGCCGCCGTGCCTCTCTCCGGATGACGGACCCCGCCCCGGCCGCCCGCCCCGACCCCGCGCCGGACGGCATCGTCGTCGTCGACAAGCCCGCCGGCTGGACCTCGCACGACGTGGTCGCCCGCATGCGGCGACTCGCGCACACCCGCAAGGTCGGCCACGCAGGCACGCTGGACCCGATGGCGACGGGGGTCCTGCTGATCGGCGTCGGGAAAGCGACCCGCTTGCTGGGTCATCTCGCACTGACCGAGAAGGTGTACGACGGGACGATCCGGCTCGGCGTCACCACCAACACGGACGACGCCGAGGGCGAGCCGCTGGCGACCGTGAACGCGGCCGCGGTCACCGACGATCAGATTGCCGATGCGATCGCCCCGCTCACCGGCCTGATCCAGCAGGTGCCCCCGCAGGTCAGCGCGATCAAGGTGGACGGGCAGCGCGCGTACAAGCGTGCCCGCGCCGGCGAGGACGTCGCCCTCCTCGCGCGACCGGTCACCGTCCACGAGTTCTCGATCACCGCGATCCGCCGGCAGGGCGCCACGGTCGACCTGGACGTGCGGGTGCGGTGCTCGTCAGGCACGTACATCCGGTCCCTCGCCCGCGACCTCGGGGCCGCCCTCGGCGTCGGCGGGCACCTGGCGGCGTTACGTCGTACGGCCGTCGGAGCCTTTGATCTCTCGCAGGCCCGCACGCTCGACGAGCTGGCCATCGAATGCTCGGTCGTCCCGCTCGCGGACGTCGTCGGCGCGACCTTCCCCCGACGGGACGTCGACGCGGAAACCGCGACCCTCGTTGCGCACGGCGGCCGCCTGGCTCTGACGGGGACCGAGGGCGTCGTCGGGGTTTTCGGCCCGGACGGCCTGCTGGCGTTGTTCGAGGACAGGGACGGCGCGGCCCGGCCCCTGGTTGTCTTTGTCTGACCACCGAGCGAAAAGAGTGACGCGATGAAGTACATCCTCATGATGTTCGGCGACCAGGCGAGCATGGCCGAGATGCGGTCGGCCGAGTGGATCCACGAGATGATCCAGTTCATGCAGACGCTCAACGCCGAGCTCGAGGCCTCCGGAGAGCTGGTCGCCGCGATCGGCCTCGTGGATCCGAGCCAGGCCAAGACGGTGCGCATCGCCGGGGCGATGCCGGTGTCGACCGACGGGCCCTTTGCGGAGTCCAAGGAGTCGCTCGCCGGCTATTGGATCGTGGACGTGGCAGACGAGGCTCGCGCCCTGGCGATCGCCGAGCACGTTGTCGCGTTCACCGAAGGCCCCCTGGAAGTCCGTGCGGTGGCCGATGGGCCGCCGCCCGACCTGTGAGCATTCCGCCCGTCGAGGACCTGCTGCGCGAGCTCGCGCCGCAGGTCCTCGGCGCGCTGACGCGCAGGTATGGCCAGTTCGACGCGTGTGAGGACGCCGTCCAGGAAGCGCTGCTCGCCGCCGCCCTGCAGTGGCCGGCGGAGGGCGTCCCCGACCAACCGCGTGCCTGGCTCACGACGGTGGCCTCGCGCCGCCTGGTCGACGAGTGGCGGAGCGAGAGCGCCCGCCGCCGCCGAGAGGAGGCGGTCGCGCTCGACCCGTTGCCCCCGGAAGCCTCCGCGACGGACGACACCCTCGCGCTGCTCCTGCTCTGCTGCCACCCGTCCCTGTCGCCGCCGTCGCAGGTCGCGCTGACGCTGCGCGCCGTCGGCGGCCTGACCACCGCCGAGATCGCCAAGGCCTTCCTCGTGCCGGAGGCGACGATGGCGCAGCGCATCAGCCGGGCGAAGCAGACCATCAAGCACGCCGGCGCCTCGTTCGAGATGCCGCCACCGGAGGAACTCCCCGACCGGCTGCGCGTCGCGCTCCACGTTCTGTACCTCGTCTTCAACGAGGGCTACACGTCCAGCTCCGGGGCGGACCTCCAGCGGACCGACCTCACCGCGGAGGCGATCCGGCTGACGCGGCTCCTGAGAGGCCTCGCGCCGGCCGAGGGAGAAGTCGCCGGCCTGCTCGCACTCATGCTCCTGACGGATGCCCGCCGCGCCGCGCGCAGCGACGCCTACGGCTCGCTCGTCCCGCTCGCCGAGCAGGACCGCGGGCTGTGGGAGGCCGGTGTCATCGCCGAGGGCGTTGCGCTCGTCACGGCGACGCTGGGCAGGGGCCCCGCCGGGCCGTACCAGCTCCAGGCCGCCATCGCTGCGGTCCACGACGAGGCCCCCTCCGATGCGGAGACCGACTGGCCACAGATCCTTGCCTTGTACGACGTCCTCGAGCGGGTGTCGCCCAGCCCGATCGTCACGCTCAACCGGGCAGTGGCGCTCGCCCGGGTCCACGGGCCGCTCGCCGGTCTTGCCCTGCTCGGCACCCTGGACGGCGACGACCGGCTGGCGCAGACGCATCGGCTCGACGCGGTCCGTGGGCACCTGCTCGAACTTGCGGGCGACCTCCCCGCCGCCCGCGAGTGCTACCGGCGGGCGGCGAGGAAGACGGGCAGCTTGCCGGAGCAGCGCTACCTGGCCGTGCGGGCGGCGCGGCTCAGCTGACTCGCGCTCCGACGACCCGCGCCCCGCTGACCCGCGCCCCGCTGACCCCGTGGTCAGTCCAGCTCGGCGCCGGCGTGCTCGCGGATCTCCTGGATGGCCCAGTTGTTGCCGTCGAGGTCCTGGAAGAACAGGAACTTGCCGCCGTCGCGCGGGTCGAGCACCTGGATGTCGCCGACGTCGACGCCGCGGCCGGTGAGCTCGGCGCGGGCCGCGTCGATGTCCTTCACGACGAGCTGCAGGCTGGCGCGACCGCCCAACTCGGCGCCGGGCTCCAACAGGCTCGGGCCGATCGTGACGGAGCACGACGACCCCGGGGGAGTCATCTGCACGACGCGCATGGTCGGCGTCGGCTGGGCGTCAACGTCGAGGTGGAAGCCGAACTTCTCGACGTACCACGCCTTCGCCCGGTCGACATCGCTCACGGGCACGACCACTACTTCAAGCTTCCAGTCCATGGGAATTCGCCTTCCTGGGCAACGATCGGCGG
>JAVEEB010000119.1 GCA_030840665.1 Frankiaceae bacterium
GCGCACGACGCCGCCGGCGGGGATGCGGTCCTTCCCGACCTCGAACTGCGGCTTCACCATCACCACCAGGTCCCCGTCAGGCTTCGCCACCGCCGTGAGCGCAGGCAGGACGATCCCGAGGGAGATGAAGGACAGGTCACCGACGATCAGGTCAACGGGGTCACCAACGTCATCCAGGGTCAGGTTTCGGACGTTCGTCCGGTCGAGGACGGTGACGCGCTCGTTGGTCCGGAGCGACCACGCCAGCTGGCCGTACCCGACGTCGACCGCCAGGACGGTCGCCGCCCCGCGCCTGAGGAGAACATCCGTGAATCCGCCCGTGGAAGCACCGGCATCTAGGCAGGATCTCCCGTTGACATCGAGACCATTCTTCCCAAAAGCGTCCAGTGCACCGGCCAGCTTGTGACCCCCGCGGGAGACGTAATCCGGCTCGCCGCCGTCGAGGACCCGGACCGATGTCTCCGGCCCCACGGATGTAGCGACCTTGGTAGCGGGCCGGCCGCCGACCTCCACGCGGCCCGACTCCACCAGGCTCGCCGCGTGCTCACGCGACCGGGCCAGACCCCGGCGGACAAGCTCTGCATCCAATCGAACGAGGCGCGGCACCGTCAGCGCTCGTCGAGGTCGGCCAGCGCGGCCCGCAGTTGGGCGTGCACGTCATCGAAGACGGCGACATGCTCCGCGACGGGGACTCCCGCCAATTCCTCGAGCCGGCTCAACGCGCTGTCCACGCGGAAGTCGCCGGTGCTGACGGCAGGCGGGATGTCCGCATCGAGCGGATGCGCCCCGGCGACGCCCGCCGGCTCGAACCCGTCGAACGCCTCGAAGTCCACGGCTGCGGGCTCCACCTCCGGGAACTCGTCAACAGCTCCCGGCTCCTCAGGCACTTCCGACATCTCGACCTCCTGCATCAGACCGTATCTCCGCCGGTCGGGATCCCTAGCTCCTGCAGCGCCCGTAGGGCGGCAGGTCCGCCCGGCCGGATCTGCGACGCCACGATCGGGACAGCCATCAACGCCCGCAACGCGTCGATGGCATCGCCGTCGCCGTCGAGTGTCAGACCCCCGGACGAACTGGACGCACGCCACCCGCGGCACTCCCGCTCGAGCCCTGCGCCGCCGACGTCTGGATGCTCGTCAGCAAGGCCGCCCACGTCGCGGGCGACATAGTTGGGGCGCAACGATGGGGCGGTCGTCAGGGCGTCCGCGGCCGAACTCACCCCGGACAGCACGAGAAGGCTGTCCATGCGTGCGTGGTGCGCGCCGGCGATATCGGTGTCCAGCCGGTCGCCGACGACGAGGGGACGCTGCGCACCTATTGCTCTCGCGGCGGTCTCGAACAGCGCCGGCTGCGGCTTACCCGCGGCCACGGGGGTCCGACCCGTCGCGGTCGTCAGCGCACTGACGATGGCACCATTCCCCGGTTGCAGGCCTCTGGAAGTCGGCAGCGTTGCGTCGGTATTGGTCGCCACCCACGGCAACCCCGTGCGGATGGCGAGGGCGGCCTCCGTCAGGTCGGCGTACGTGAGGGCGAAAGACAGCCCTTGGACCACCGCCGCTGGCGACTCCGCGAGGGTGCTCACGCAGGTGAAACCCGCGGCGGCGACGGCTTCGAAAAGTGCCGGTGCGCCGACGACGAGGACAGCCGAACCCGGATCCACCAATCCGCGGAGCACTTCGGCCGCCGCCTGGCAGGACGTCACGACGTTGGCGGCCGAGCCGGGTAGGCCCATGGCGGCCAGTTGCTGCCACACCTCAGCGGGCGTTCGGGTGGCGTTGTTCGTCACGTACGAAAGGCGCATTTTCCCCAGCCCTGCCACGGCTATCGGGACCCCGGGGAGGGACTTCGCGCCGAGATACACCACCCCGTCGAGGTCGAGCAGGGCAACGTCGTACGCAGCCGTGAGTCGGACCGCGTCAGCCGCCGTCACTGTGCCCGTGCCCTTGCGGCCCGCAGTGCGGTGCTGTAGTGATGATTCCCGGGACGCATTGCGACTGCCATGGCCAGATGCTCCACCGCAATGCGGTGATCGCCAAGTCGAGACGAGCACAGGCCCACCCCGAAGGCCGCGTAGTCGTCGGTGGGATCCGCCGCGAGGTTCGCGGCGAACAGGCCGCGGGCGGCGGCGAACTCCCCGCTGTCGAACTCCGCACGGGCGAGCGCTTCCCGCGCGGCGCGCGACTGTGGCTCTGCCGCGACGACCCGCTGCAGTACGAGGCTCGCCGCGCGGGCATTGCCCGAATTCAGCAGCTCGAGGCCGCGGGTGTACCAGTCGTACACGTCGCCCGCCGGCGAGCCCGGCTGTTCCTGCGTCAACTGCCCGCTCCTTCCGCGCCGATCCGGCCGCTGACAGGCACCGCCATGGCATTCAATATGCTGCCCGGCATGACCACTCCGCTCACGCCCGCGGGCGGCCTGCCTCCCGTCCCGCCCGGCCTCATCCTCGCGCCGTTCCGCGCCCTGCGCTTCGACGCCGACGTCGTAGGCGACCTAACGAAGGTCGTATCGCCGCCGTACGACGTGATTGACGACGCCGCTCGCGAGCGCATGGAGGCGGGCAGCGATCACAATGTGGTGCGGCTGATTCTTCCACGCGACGAGGACGGCAAGCCTGACTCTCGCTACGACCGCGCCGCGGCGACCCTTGCCCAATGGCGCGCTGACGGGGCGCTGCGGATGGACGAGCGCCCGACCCTCTACGTGTACGAGCAGACAGAGGCCGGTCACGTCCAGCGCGGCCTGTTGGGCGCGGTGGCCCTCGCCCGCCCCGAGGACAACATCGTGCTTCCGCACGAAAACACGATGCCGAAGGTGGTCGCCGATCGGCTGCGCCTCATGGAGACCGTCGGGGTCAACCTCGAACCGATTTTCCTCGTGTACGACGGCGGTGGCGCGGCTTCGCGCATCGTCGCGGAGGCCGACAAGTCTCAACCTCTCATTGACATCACGACTCCGGACGACGGTATCCGACACCGGTTGTGGCCGATCGACGACGAGGAGACGCTGGCGACGATCGCAGCCGATCTGCTCCCCCGGCGTGCCGTTATCGCCGACGGCCACCACCGCTACACCACGTACCTTCAAGCGCAGGACGCGCGGTACGCGGCGGGCGAGTCGGCCGGCCCCTGGGATTTCGGCCTTACCTTTCTCGTGGACGCGACAGCGTTCGGTCCGCAGGTGCACCCGATCCACCGCTCGATCGCCTCGCTCCCCCTCGATCGGGCAACCGAGCTCGCGCGATCCGCTTTCACGGTCGAGGAGCTGTCGACCTCCGACACCGACCATGCGATGAAGGAATTGGCGAACGCCGGCGACGCCGGGACGGCGTTCCTCCTGAGCGACGGCAACGGCAACTTCCGCCTGTTGTCATCACCCACCCCGGACGCCCTGGACACGGCCGTCCCCCACGACCGCACGGAAGCGTGGCGCGCACTCGACGTCACGATCGCCCATTTCCTGCTGATCCAGAGCGTCTGGCAACTGCCGGACACCGTCGAGATCGTGGACTTCCAGCACTCCACTGAAGAATCGCTCGCGGCTGCGCGCGCTTCCGGCGGCACCGCGCTTCTGCTCAACCCGACCCCCGTTGCTGATGTCGTTGCCGTCGCATCCGCTGGCGACCGGATGCCCCGCAAGTCCACCCTTTTCACGCCGAAGCCCAGGACGGGTCTGATCATCCGACCCGTCCTGGGAGCGTAAAAGGTCCCGCAACGACAGAACGGCCCCGCGCATTGCGCGGGGCCGTTCTTTGTCTGTCGCCACATGTCGACCGGGGTTCACGTCGTCAGCACCGGCGACGGCGAGCCACTACACCCTCGGCCGCGAGCGCCTCAGTCAGTCTGCGGTTGGCGAGTCCCCGTTGAGAACTTGCTCGAGCCGCTCCATGGCGTCGGTCTCCTCGTCGTCGTCGATCTCCGCCGCGGCCGCGAACCATTCAACTGCCTCGTCGCGCCGACCGGCCGCCAACAAGGCATCCGCGTACGCATACCAAAGCCGCGGGGCCCATTCCGCTTCGACCCGGTTCTCGAGCTCCGGGCGCTGCAACTCCAAGACGGCCGCGTCGAATTGACCGAGGTCGCGGCGCGCGCCGGAGGCCACGATGGCGAGCTCGATGCGGGTATCCAGCGGCAGCGACGCGGGTTGCGCCTCGTGCGCAATATCCAGCGCGCGTTCCGGCCTGCCCAATCCTCGCTCGCAGTCGGCCATCGCCGGCAGTATGTCGGTCTGCCCCGTCAGCCTGCGTACCGTCCGAAAGTCAGCAAGAGCTTCAGCAAAACGACCGGTCCGGTACGCAAGGAAACCGCCGACCCCGCGAAGGGTGGCCAACCGTGGCGCCAGCTCTCGCGCGTAAGCCGCGTGCGCGTACGCCAACTCCGGCTCGTCTTCCATCAGGTCGACCGCAGCGGCCAAATGCCGCCCGACCGTTTCGGCCAACGTGCCCGGCAACGTCTTCAGGCCGATGCGCATTTCCATGGGCAGATCGACAAGAGTTATGTCATCCGCAATCGGTGGGCGCTGTGTCAAAGGGCGGGCGCTCGCGGGGCGCTCGAAGGCGTCCTCGCCTCGACGGGGACCTGAACTGACCGTTCTGCCGCCACCATCGCGGCCGCCGTTTGAACGACCGACCCCACCCCGGGAGCCGCGCTCAGACGCACCTCGCCCACCGGGGGCCGACCCACGGTCCGGCCGGCCTGCATCTGCACCGCCTGGGCGCCGGTCCGGCAATGGGCTGACGCGCGCGGGCCGCTCGTTACGGCCGGCGCCGTCCCTGTCGTTCGAAGGCGTGTCTCGGTACGAGGGGCGACCCGAATCGTCTCGCGCGGGACGGTCGCCGTCGCGGGCCCCAGCA
>JAVEEB010000496.1 GCA_030840665.1 Frankiaceae bacterium
GCAAGACGAACATCGAGGACCGCAAGGCGCTCCAGGTCGGTCCGTACACGCTCGATTCCCGTCGTCACGAAGTGACGATCGCCGGACGCGTCATTCCGCTGAGCCAGCGTGAATTCCTGCTGCTGGAGTGCCTCATGAAGAGGGCCGGCGACACGTGCACCCGCGAGGAGTTGCTGTCGGACGTCTGGGGATACACCTTCGACCCGGGCAGCAACATCGTCGACGTCTACGTCCGGCGGCTGCGGAGCAAAATCAATGCCGACATCGTGCAGACGGTCCGATCTGTTGGCTACCGCCTCTCGCTAGGCCGCGAGGCACACGCCGAAACCGACGTTGTCTGAGACTGCACCCGCCGGCAGTTCTCCGCCGCGTCTGGTGCGTGGTCGCGCTCCCGAGGTGATCTGCACCCTTGTGTGCCTGGCCTCCTTGGCCACCATGCTCGCCGTGCCGTCGTATTCGACGGTGCCATTCCACGTCGTCTGGGTCGCTAGCTCCATCACCTATGGCCTGCGCATGTGGAGTATTCGGAGGGTCACGGCTGTCATCGCGACGGTCAGCGCAACGACGGGTGCGGCTCTCACCTGGAACGTCACTGCGGCCGACGTCCATCCGGAGGAAATCACCGAGGTCCCGATGATGGCCCTCATCTTCGGGGTCATGGTCTGGCATACCGAGCGGCGCCGACGGGCAATGCGCGAATCCGAGCGTTTGCACGAGCTCGAACGCGGGCGCCGGGCCGAGCAACGGGAGTTCGCGCGCCGGGCCTCACACGAGTTGCGCACGCCCCTGTCGATTGCTCGCGGGCACGTCGAAGTCGTCTATCACGAGTTGAACGGCCGGCACGGTGAGGACCTCGCCGTCGCCTTGGACGAGCTCGACCGGATAGCGCTCATCACGAAGCACCTACTCGCTTTATCGCGCGCCCAGGACGCTCCGTTGCAGCGCGTCCCGACCGATCCGCTCGAAATGCTGACGTCGTCCGTCACGAGATGGGCCAGGACGAATACGTGTAATTGGCACGTTTCGTGCGACTCCCCGTGGCTGAGTGTCGACGCCGAACGCATGCGCGCCGCACTTGATGCGCTGATCGACAACGCCATCCGCTTCACGCCGGACGGCGGACGCATCGAAGTGTCCGTGGCGTTGACCGACAGCCATGTGGTTATCGAGGTAACAGATTCCGGACCCGGCATCGAACCCGAGCAGTGTGCCGCCGTCTTCGATGCGTTCAGCAAGGCAACACCGGCGTCGGACCGTCGCTACCGGGGGACAGGCCTGGGCCTTGCGATCGTCCGCGCTGTGGCGGAGTCCCACGGTGGCACTGCCGACGCGGCCAACAAGGACGGCGCCGGCGCCGTCCTCTCGTTGCGACTCCCCTTGACGACCGTGTGCTCCGACGAGGACGCGGGTGGGCACATGCGGGCAAACCTGGTCATCGAGGGCTCACGCTCGTCGGACCGCCGAGTGGGCGCCGGCGTCGATCGGCGCGCGGCAGACAGACCCGTTCCCCCTCCGCGTGAACGCGGATCTCGTTCCCCGCTTCAGTAAATGCACGCGGTCAGGTCAGCCGACCGTGACCTGCCCGTCAGCCGGGACGCCGGGGTCGGTTGGGCCCGGCACGTCCTGCGGTGATGTCGCGACGGGCTTGCGCCGCCGGCGCGCCAAGACCCCGCCCACGGCGAGCGCGAGCAACGCCCCCGCAATTCCCGCAGCGAGTGTCTGAAGCGGCATATGCAGGGGCGCGGTCGAGACGAGGACACGACGAACGGCTACCGGCCCACCTCCGACGACCCACCGGTACGTATGACTCAAGGCCGCACCGCCTGTCCGTGTCACGACGACAGTGACATCGACGGGCTGGTTGCTGTCCAGGGTGATGGGCGCGGACCAGCCACCGTCCGCTATTGCCTCGGCCGCGACCGGTCTCCCTGAAGCACCGACTGTCACAACAACGCTCGTGACGGGGCCCGGCGACGGCCGTCGGGTGTCGAGGGTCTGCACCAGGAGGACACTGCGACCGGGAACGTTGGGGCGGATCGCCATCGTCTCCTGCAGGTCACCGACGCGCGCGCTGAGCAGCGGCACCACCTGGACGTCCGCGACATTGACGAGTTGCGGCTCCGTCGCCGGTTGTCCACTGAGGAGCACGGCCGCCGCCGCGAAGACGAGCGCCAGCGCAACAGCTTCGCGCACGACGGCCACGCGCACTTGCCCGGATACTCGGCTGCCTGTCCGCAACCGACGGTAGTTGAGGCCACCGAACACGAGTGCCAACGCGACAAGCGCCACCTTGAGAAGCAGGGCGCGGCCATACCACGTGACCAGCGCCGCATCCACGGATCCGACGACGTCGCTCGCCAGGTACAGGCCGGTGACGACCATGACGGCGACGCAGAGCGTGGCCGGAACGGCAAAGCCACGCAGGGCCGAAACAACGATGTCGCGATAGCGGGCGGCGAGACATAGGGCAGCAGCGACGAGGACCGTGCCCGCCCAGACTGCCACGGCCATCACATGCGCCCCATCGGCGACCACGCGGGTGAGCGATCCCGATGCACCCGCGTGGCCGAGAGTCGCGTTTCCCACGATGGCCCCCGCCCCGCCCAACCAGGCGACGAAGGTGACCCCTTTCCTACCGCGGGCCAGGACGCGGGGGCGACCTGCGATCGCGAGGCTCAGGAGCAGCACTACCAATCCCCCGGTCCGCAGCAGCCAGCGCAGACCGTAGCCACCGGTCACGACCCGGTGCAACGACACACCGGAGGCGGCGAGCTGTTCACCGAGAAGCGCAACATCGGCGACGAGGGCTAGTAGGGCGGCGAGGGTACCGAACCGAAACGCCGCAACCACCGCCGCGTTGCGCCTCTCGATGGCCTCGGCTCGCCCGGGACGCAACATCAAGCGGCCCAACAGCAGCGCGCCCAGGGCTCCCGCGATGCCGAGGAACAGAAGCCACCGCAGCGCGGCCTCCGCCGCGCCCGGGGAGTTTTCGTGCCATCCCGCAGCCGTGGCCGCCTCGCCGATCCCGAAGACGAGAACGCCAGACGTCGTATGCAAGTCGTCGCTCGACACCGTCCGCCAGCTGACCCGGTAACTGTCCTTTGCCAGGTCCGGCAACGTCGCGACGACTTCCGACGGCAATTCCGTTCGGGTCGGGGTCGCCGTGCTCCCCGCGGGCTCGCCACCCCGCGCGATCTGAATGGACAGCGGCGCATGGTGGCGGCCGGCGCTGTCGACGATGTCAAGAGTCGTGGCAGTCAACTCGACAGACTCGCTGAACCGCAGGTGTATGACCTGGGGGGCATTCGTGAGGGTGGCTCCGTCAGCGGGATCACTGGAGGTCAGGTACGAGTGTGCTGACGCCGGTGTCGCCGGGAGAACCGCGAGCCCACAAGCCGCGAGTACGACCAGCGCCGCAGCCAGTCGCCGCGAAACGCGCGGCGTCATCACCAGACCGGGGCGCCGGCAAGCCGGAGGTCACCGTACGTGATCTCGATCTTGTCGCCGGGACGGACTTCGCTGCTGGTGTTCTGGTACACGAGGTAATAGCTCTGGCCCGCCCGCATCCCGTGGCCCTGCTTCATGAGCGCGACGTGGGACAAGGAGCCGCGGGTGCTGACGAGAACGGGTGGGGTCGTCGTGGCTGCCTGGAACCGCTGGGCCTTCTCGGGATCCAGGACGACGTAGGTCAACGTGATGAGCCCCCCGTCGGCGACAACGGC
>JAVEEB010000017.1 GCA_030840665.1 Frankiaceae bacterium
CGGGGCTGGCGCACTTTGCGGCGGACAACGGCGGCTTCTTCGACACCGCCGACGACGCTGAGGCGCTCATCAGCCGCCCGCAGGACCTGACGGACAACGCGACGCCGAGCGGGTCAGCCGCCTTTGCCGGCGCTCTCGTGACGTTCGCGGCGTTGACGGGTTCGTCGGCGCACCGCGCGGCGGCGGAGGCGGCGTTGCTCACCGCGTCGACGATCGTCACGAAGGCGCCGCGCTTTGCCGGCTGGTGGGCGGCGGTCGCCGAAGCCCTTCTCGACGGACCCTACGAGGTCGCGATCGTGGGCGAAAACCCAGACCTGGTACGCGCTTCGTGGCTCAGCGCGCGGCCCGGCCAGGTCATCGCCAGCGCCCAGTCGCCCGCTTCGGTTGCGGCCGTGCCGTTGCTCGCCGACCGCGGGCTCGTGGACGGTCAACCGGCCGCGTACGTCTGCCGGGGCTTCGTCTGTCAGCGTCCGGTGACGACTGTCGCGGATCTGCAGGTGCAACTGCGCGGGTAGCCCTAGGCTGCTGCCGTGCCCAGTCTCCGTGCCTCGTCTGTCCACCGCGACACGGCCTATGCCGGAAACTTCCTGTTGTTCTGTTACCTCGTAGCACAGGGCGACTACGCGACCAGCAGCAACGCGTTGGCCTACGTGGCGCTGGGCGTGATCGTGCTTCTCGCGACCCGGAAAGCGCGCCCGTACGCCCCAGGGATCCTCATCGGTGGCGGGCTGACCATGGCGTCAATGTCTGCCGCTCAGTTGGGGCTGGTGCCGTGGCTCATGGTGCTGCTCGGTGTCGTGCGACTTTTGCGGCTCGACTCACGATGGAAGCCCGTGGCCGTGTCGGTGGGGCTGGCGGCTGCGTCAGCGTTGCCCGCGATTGTGCGGGCAATTGTTCGCACCAACGGGAACGCGGTCCACGACCGTGCACTGCCGGTCACCTCGCTGGATCTCAGTGTCGACCTCCTGCACGGTGCGGTTGGGACGATCGCTGCGGCTCTCGTGCTGGTCACGATCGCGCGTCGAGCGCGGGAAGCCGGAGACGAACAGCTCGGCAGGGCACTCGGGCGAGGCTGGATCATCGTTGCGACGTGCCAGACGCTCAGCACGGCGATGGTGGTCTGGTACGACAGCCGACACGTGTTTGCGTTGGCCCGGGGGAACAGCCCATCCGTCACGGCGGTCGCTGCTCTGGTGACGTTGCCCGCGTTCGTCGTCACGCTGTTCGCAGTGCGTCCGTTGTGGAGAGCCGCTGGTGCACCGTTCTTGAGGGGGGCTGTGGGCGCACGCCGTGCCGCGCGCGTCGCGGCGGCGAAACTCAATGCACTCGCCTCGTGAGTGCCGCGACTTTCAGGACTGCTCGGCGGGGCACCAGTGGACGAGGCGTGCGGCGATCGTCGCGGTCTCGATGGGCGTCGCGCACCCGCGGCACGTCTCCTGCTTGTACACCCATTTCGCGTCCGTCACTCCGTCGACCGTCGCGATGAACCCGAGTCTCGCGCCGATCATCAGCTGCTCCTGAGCGGACCGCCAGAGGCCGCGGGCCTGCTCGTCGCTGAGGTGGGCGCACGGCGTGCCCGGCAGCACGCGAGCGAGGTAGAGCAGCTCCGAGCGGAACGCATTGCCGAGGCCCGCCCACATCGCCTGATCCAGCAGCGCCACGCCGACGGGCCCGCGGTACGCGCGCAGCCGCCGTACCGCCTCGTCTTCGTCTTCTGACACCAGCGGGTCCGGGCCGAGCTTGGCCACCGTCGACGCGACCTGCCCGTCGTCGAACACCTCGCACTTCATCGGCGCGAGCAGGTCCACGGCGCCCGCAGGGACGGCGAGCCGCATCCGCACCCAGCCGGCCGGCTCCGGCAGTGGGACCGCGTGCTCCACGAAGAACCCGCGCAGGCCCAGGTGCACGTGCACGTGCCGGTCCCCGAAGTTGTAGAAGACGTGTTTTCCGTACGCCGTGACGCCGTCGCAAACGCCTCCGTCGAGGAGTGGCGCGTCGACGAACTTTCCTTGCGGCGAGGTGACCGTGACGGCATGGCCCGCCAGCAGCGCGGTGTGAGCGATTGCGGCGCGGTGCAGCACGTGACCTTCGGGCATGGGACCACTCTGCCCCACAGGCCACCGGCCGACGCGTGCCCCTCACCGTTTCGGGCACAAGGCGCACGTGGCCATACACATCGGCACCTCCGGATGGAGCTACGACCACTGGGACGGAGTGCTCACCCCGCCCGGCACGCCCCCGTCCGAACGCCTCGGCATCTACACCCGGCACTTCGCGACCGTCGAGCTCAACGCCAGCTACTACCGGTGGCCGCCGGACCGGACCTTCGCGAGTTGGCGGCGCCGGCTCCCCGACGGTTTCACCATGTCCGTCAAGGCATCGCGTGGTCTGACGCACGCCAAACGGCTGTACGCCCCGGAGGAGTGGATCGCCCGCGCAAGCGCCTGCTGGCACGAGCTGGGCGACCGGCGTGGGGTTTTCCTCGTGCAGCTGGCACCGTCACATGCGCGCGACGATGCGCGGCTCGAGTATTTCCTGAGCCGCGTCCCGTCGTGGATGCGCGTCGCTGTCGAGTTCCGCCACGGGAGCTGGCAGGACGAGGCCGTGTACGACGTGCTGCAACGACACGGCGCTGCGTACGTCGTCATGAGCGGCGCACACCTGCCGTGCGTCCTGCGGGCCACCGCGCCCTTCGTGTACGTGCGCATGCACGGCCCGGATCACGAGCACTTGTACGGCGGTTCGTACAGCGATCAGGACCTGAGCTGGTGGGCGGAGCGCGTGCGCGAGTGGGACCGCGACGGGCGGGACGTCTATGTGTACTTCAACAATGACGGCGGGGGGAACGCTGTGCGCAATGCGTGGGCCTTGCGGTCGGCCCTCGGTTCGTAGGAACGGACCGAGGGCCGAGCGCGGGCAGCTACTTCTCGTCGTTCTCCGGCGCAAGTGCCAAGGACGGCTTCACGCCGTGCGGGTCGACGTTGCCGTTGTGCGAAGACTTGGCTGCGTGGTCGGCGGCGGGTTGCCCCGCGACGACGGTGGCCACTGGGACCAGCGCCTTGCGGAGGCTCTCGTAGATCGACAGTCCCTGCCCGACCATGCCGGCGACCGCCTGGTTGACGCCCTCGGTGCCGTTGAGCACCGTGAGATTGGAGCCGGCGATCCCCTTGGCGGCGGCCTCGACGAGCTGCGGCAGGATCTCGATCAGCTTGTTGGCGGCGATGAGCGCCTGGTTGCCGTCGGTCAACGCGTCAGCGCGTGCGTTGATGGAGTCGGCCTCTGCGGAGGCGACCGCTCGCTGCGAGTACGCGGCACCGTCGGCCTCGGCCTTTGCGGCTTCGGCGGCGGCGAACGCGTGCACCTTTGTCGCGTCAGCCTCGGCGTCGGCGATTGATCGGCGCCGGTTTGCCTCCGCTTCGACGTTGAGTTTCGTCGTGTCCCGGTTGGCTTCTGCGAGTGCGCGCTGCTTGAAGGCCTCGGCCTCCGTCTCCAGCTTGATCGTGTCGCGGCTCGCTTCGGCCAGCGTGCGCTGCTTGTAGGCCTCGGCGTCCGCGGGGCGGCGCACTTCCGATTCCAGCTGCTTTTCGGTCAGCAGGGCGGTGCGCTGCGCGAGTGCGGTCTGCTGCTCGATGACCTCCTGCGAAGCGCGGGCCTCCGCCAGCGGGCCGGCCTGCGCGGAGCGCGCCTTGGCCTCCTGCACCTCGGCGGCGAACCCAGCCTGCTTGATCTCGGTGTCGCGCATGTATTCAGCCCGCAGTGCGGCTGCTTCCTGCTCGCGCTGCGTCGCTTCCTGGTCTGCTTTGGCCGCGGCGATACGCGCAAGGCTGGCCATGGCGGCGGCGTACGGGGCCGCGATGTTGTTGATGTAGCCGCTCGCGTCCTCGATCTCCTGGATCAGCATGGAGTCGACGACGATGCCCAGCTTCTCCATCTCGCCGTGGCTACCGTCCTTCACCTCTTGGGCCAACCGGTCGCGCTCGCGGATGATCTCCTCGACGGTGAGGCTGCCGATGATGGACCGCAGGTGGCCGGCGAAGATGCGGCCCACGAGCTCCTCGAGGCGGTCCTGCTCCGAGAGGAAGCGGCGGGCGGCGTTGGCGATGGATGCCGGGTCGTCGCCGATCTTGAACGCTGCAACGGCGCGGATGCGCAGCCGGATCCCCTGTGTGGTCACGCATTCTTCGAGAATTTCGGCCTCGCGCAACGACAGCGACAGGAGGCGCGCCTTCTGCTTCACCGGGATGACGAACGTCCCGTGCCCCGTGACGATGCGAAACTGCGTTTCCGACCCCTTGTGTCGCGAGCCCGAGATGAGGAGCGCCTCATTCGGTGCCGGGACATGCCAGAAAAACATCTGATCCCCTACTTACTGCGCGCAAGGCGCACGACGACGCGACAGTGGCTGTCGCGCATGGTGAAACTGCTGCGGGCGCGGGAACGCGCCACGATTACGGGCACGGGGTGACCGTGACCGAGCGGCCGGATCGGCACTCGATGACGACGATGCGGGAATGCTTCGCGATCGCCTCGTCGGAGAAAGCTGCGTACGCCTCCGTGCCACCCCGAACGGGGAGCACGACTTCTCCCGGACGGGTGGGAGTGATGGGGACCGAGACGTGACCGATAGTGCCTATCAGTTGCTGGTCCATGTCTGCCGGCACCGAACTTGTCACCGCTCCCGTTTCGTTTTCGATTCCCAATCTAGCCCTGTTGGAGCGGCGGCGCTGGGAATCCTCGCACCGTGCGTACCGCGCAGCCTGGCAGACTTCTCCTATGCCTATCGCCCTGGTCACCGGTCCGACGAGCGGGATCGGTCGGGCGTTCGCGTTGCAGCTCGCGGCACGTGGGTTGGACATCGTGCTCGTCGCCCGGGATGCGGCCCGCCTCGAAGCTCTCGCCGACAACCTCCGGGCCCGGTTCGCGGTGTCCGTCGAAGTGCTGGTCGCGGACCTGACGGACCGCGACGACCTGGCCCGGGTGGAGGCCCGGCTGCTTGCCGCGGAGCGCCCCATTCACACTCTGGTCAACAACGCGGGTTTCGGTGCGGGCACGGTGTTCGAGGCGGCCACGCCCGAGCAACTGGACCGGATGATTGCTCTCCACGTGACGGCGGTCACCCGGCTGACGCACGCGGCTCTGCCGGGCATGAGGGCGCGCCGGTCGGGGCTCGTCCTGACGGTCGCGAGCGTGGCCGGGCTGCTCCCGGCCATGTCCACGCCGCCGTACGGAGCGACGAAGGCCTACCAGGTCGCCCTCATGGAAGGCCTGGCGGGCACCCTCGTCGGCAGCGGGGTGAGTGTGGTGGCCGTGTGTCCCGGCCTGACCCGCACCGACTTTCATCAGCGGGCCGGCCTGGACCTGAGCCGGCTGCCCTCCGTGGTCTGGCTGTCTCCGCACCGGGTCGTCTCCGATGCGCTGCGCGCCGCGGCCCGGGGCGTGGTCATCTCGATACCGACGAAGCGGTATCGGTACGCCATCCGCGCGGCGAGCCTCATCCCGCGGGGCACATCGGCGAGGATCGTGCGACGCGGCAAACCGCGGGGCTGACACTGCTGGGCGGAGCGCCCTGTGGATGGCCGGCTCGTCGGCGTAACCTCACGTCAGGGCACCGAGACCGCGCAGGAAGGGGAAGCGTGAGGCTGCGTGACCTTCCGTACATCGCGTACGAGCGCCGTGTACGACGCGGGCTGGTCGGCGCCCCCATGCCGAGACACGTCGGTGTCATCCTCGACGGCAACCGGCGGTGGGCCCGGGCCTCCGGGCAGAGCGACGTCAACACCGGCCACCGCAAGGGCGCGGACAAGATCGAGGATTTCCTCGGCTGGTGCGATGACGCCGGGGTGGACGTGGTCACGCTCTGGCTGCTGTCCACGGACAACCTCACCCGCCCTCCGGACGAGCTGAACCCACTGCTCGACATCATCTCGCGCGTCGTACGCTCGCTCGCGGCGCCCGAATGTCAATGGCGCATCCACCCGGTCGGTTCTTTGGATCTCCTTCCTGATGAGATCGCCCGCACCCTGAAAGAGGCCGCGGAGAGCACGGCCCACAAGACGGGCATCCTCGTCAACGTCGCGGTCGGCTACGGCGGCCGGCGCGAGATCGCCGATGCCGTGCGCTCGCTGCTCGCGGATGCCGCCCAACGCGGGCAGACGCTCGACGAGCTGGCGGCGTCCGTCGACGTGGCGCACATCGCGGAGCACCTCTACACGCGGGGCCAGCCGGACCCGGATCTCGTGATCCGCACTAGTGGCGAACAGCGACTCTCGGGCTTCCTGCTCTGGCAGTCGGCGCATTCGGAGTTCTACTTCTGTGATGCGTACTGGCCGGATTTCCGCGAGGTCGACTTCCTGCGCGCGCTCCGCTCCTATGCCGCCCGCACGCGGCGTTACGGCAACTGACGAGCCCTTCAGACGGCCAGTGTGTCGCGCCGATGAACATTGCAGGGCCAACCGCAACGAGTGGCCCCCGCGCCCGGCGTGTCGGCCGTATCTGGGCGAACGGCGGCCTACCGTCGAAGCGTCCGGACCGCAGCGAGAGGGGTCTTGCACATGACCACGAAATCGCCTTCGAGCAGTCGCACCGACCGTCGCACGTACGTCCTCGACACCAGCGTCCTGCTCGCCGATCCGGCAGCGATCACCCGCTTCGATGAACACGATGTGGTGTTGCCGATCGTTGTGGTCAACGAGCTGGAAGCCAAGCGGGACGACATCGAAGTCGGCTACTTCGCTCGCCAGGCCCTGCGGATGCTGGACGGCTTTCGGGAGGTGCACGGCCGGCTCGACGAGGCCGTCCCGCTGGGCGACTGGGGCGGCACTCTGCGTGTGGAACTCAACAGCGTTGACAGCCCACATCTCCCGTCCGGCTTCAGGATTGGCGACAACGACACGCGGATTCTCGCGGTCGCGCTCGACCTGCTGGCCGAGGGGGCGCACGTCGTCGTCGTGACCAAGGACTTGCCGTTGCGTGTCAAGGCTGCGGCGATCGGGTTGACCGCCGAGCCCTACCGCTACGAACTCGCGCACAGCAACGACTACACCGGCGTCACGGAGATCGAGGTGTCGGCGCAGGACGTCGACCGCTTGTACGCCGACGACGAGATCAAGCTGGAGGAGACGGCCGGCCTGCCGGTGCACCACGGCATCGTGCTCACGTCGGCCAAGGGCAGCGCGCTTGGCCGCATGACGGTCGATGGCCGAGTGCGCCACGTGCGCGGTGATCGGGAAGCCTTCGGTGTCCGGGGGCGCAGCGCCGAGCAACGGATCGCTCTCGACCTCCTGCTCGACCCGGACGTCGGCATCCTCTCGATCGGTGGGCGCGCAGGGACGGGAAAATCGGCGCTGGCCCTGGCCGCCGGCCTCGAGATGGCGCTGGAGCGCCGGCTCCACAAGAAGATCATGGTCTTCCGGCCGTTGTACGCGGTCGGTGGCCAGGACCTGGGCTATCTGCCCGGGGGTGAGGGCGAGAAAATGTCGCCGTGGGCCCAGGCAGTCTTCGACACCCTGGGCTCACTCGTCAGTGGCGCCGTGCTCGACGAGGTGCTGGCGCGCGGCATGCTCGAGGTGTTGCCGCTGACGCACATCCGGGGCCGTTCGCTGCACGACGCGTTCGTCATCGTGGATGAGGCCCAGCAGCTCGAACGCGGGGTGCTGCTGACGGTGCTCTCGCGGATCGGGACCAACTCGAGAGTTGTGCTGACACACGACGTTCAGCAGCGGGACAACTTGCGCGTGGGCCGGCACGACGGCGTCGCTGCGGTCGTGGAAAAGCTGACGGGTCACCCCCTCTTCGCGCACGTGACGTTGCATCGTTCCGAGCGGTCACCCATCGCGGCGCTCGTGACCGAGATGCTCGAAGGCACCGGCAGCTAGTCAGCCCACCGCCCCAGAGCGCGGCGACGCCGCGTACCGACGCCCGGCGGGGGAGACTTGCGCCATGGTCATCCCTCTCCATGACGCGAATCCGACGCGCCGCCGCGCCGCCGTCACTCTGGCGATCATCGCGCTGAACGTGCTCGTGTTCCTCGCCGAGCCCGTGCGGTCCTCGGCGGTTGCCGGCGATGCCGGCCGCGCGGCATGTACGACGGAGGCCTTCCTCGACCGTTGGGCCGCGGTCCCGGCCGAGCTCACGACAAATCGTGCGGCCGACCGCGTCTTCCTCGGGCCGGTGGAGGCGGGGTGTTTGGCCGGCCCACCGAACTACGTCAAGCAACCGATCCTGTCGGTGCTGACGGCCATGTTCCTGCACGGCGGATGGTTGCATCTTGCCGGCAACATGCTGTTCCTCTGGATCTTCGGCAACAACGTCGAGGACCGCTTCGGCCGACGCCGCTTCCTGTTGTTCTATGTGTTCTGCGGGTTCGTCTCCACGTACGGCTACTCCTTCACTTTTCCCTTGTCACACACGCCTTTGGTGGGTGCATCAGGGGCGATCGCGGGAGTGCTCGGCGCGTACCTCGTGCTCTATCCGCACGCACGTGTGACGACGCTCGTCACCATCATTCCGGTCAGGATGCCTGCATGGGTCGTGCTCGGGTTCTGGTTCGTTCTGCAGTGGGTGTATTCGCTGGGTCCCGTGGCGGGCAGTGGCGGTGTGGCGTACCTGGCTCACGTCTACGGATTCCTTGCAGGGCTAGTGATTGCGGCTATGGTGCGGTCGCGAACACGGTCGCCCGCTTGATCTGAAAATCCTTGTGACGTAACGATTTCTGCTAGTGAGCGACTGGCTACGTTCCGTGGCCAGTTCGATCTCTGTGGATAACCCGGGTGACCGGTGGCAGTCCACAGGCTGGCGGGCGCAGGATCTGTGTTGCCCGATTTTCCTGGTACGGTAAAGACTCGAATACGACGCTATGCCTGGGTTTTGTGAGCTTTCTCACGTTTCACCGCCGTGTTTAGGTGGGAGAACGCCCGGGACCTGTCGAGCTGCACAAGCAGTCGACATGCTCATTGAGTTCAGCTTCGTCCCGCCTGGCTGTCACATTCCGTGACTGTTCGCCTCCGCAGCGGGACCGATGCGGAAGGAAAAACGCCGTGAAACGGTCACCTGTTTTTGGTGCCGCAACAGGGCTGGCGCTGTCGTCAGTCACACTCATTGGAGTTGCGACTCCGTCCACCGTCAGTGCAGCCGCTCCGACGACCTCGGCTGCGTCAGTTGCCTCGCCCACTCCCACGCCGCAAGCGTCCGAGACGCCCCAGGTTTACGCGTACGCCGGAGCTCTCCCTACGGAGATCGACCGCGGTTTCGACCGAGCAAGCCGGGCCAAGCGCGCGGCGCAGGCGGCCAGGGCCGATGCCGCCTTGGCCAAGGCTGCCGCGGCCAGGGTGCGCGCGCAATCAGCACGACTCGCCGCGGCGGCTCGCCAGCGCGCGCTTGCCGGGCGCATCACGTCGGGCGTTGCATCTGTGGCCGAGCTGCGTAGCTGGGCGCACCGAGCGGTCACCGCCCGCGGCTGGTCCGACGCGCAGTGGACGTGCCTCAACAAGCTCTGGACGTTGGAGAGCAGCTGGTCCATCACCGAGCGCAACTCGAGCAGCGGCGCTTACGGCATCCCCCAGTCGCTCCCGGCCGACAAGATGGCGACGGTTGGCGCCGACTGGCGCCACAACGGCAACACACAAATCGTGTGGGGACTGGGATATATCGCGGATCGCTACGGAACGCCGTGCAACGCGTGGGCTCACTCCCGCGCCCAAAACTGGTACTAGGCGGGCAGGCTCACGCGACCGGGGCGACCGTCATGGCGAGGACGTCCAAGGCCTTGTCGAGTTGGGACTCCGTCAACTTCCCGGCGTCGACATAACCGCGCTCGATGACGACCTGACGAATGGTCTTTCCCTCGCTGAGAGCCTGCTTCGCGACCTTCGCCGCCTCTTCGTACCCGATGTACGCGTTCAAGGGCGTGACGATCGACGGCGACGCCTCTGCGTAGAACCGGCAACGTTCAATGTCTGCCGTGATGCCGTCGATGCAACGGTCAGCGAACAGCCGCGACACGTTGCTGAGCAGCCGGATGGACTCGAGCAGGTTGCGCGCCATCAACGGCAACATGACGTTCAACTCGAAGTTGCCCGAGGCTCCCGCGAACGCGACTGCCGCATCGTTGCCGATGACCTGAGCCACGACTTGGCAGACTGCCTCGGGGATAACGGGATTCACTTTGCCGGGCATGATGCTGGAGCCCGGCTGCAAGTCGGGCAGATGGATTTCGCCGATGCCTGCGCGAGGACCTGAACCCATCCATCGCATGTCGTTCGCCATCTTGTAGAGCGACACGGCAACCACACGCAGGACACCTGATGCTTCGACGAGCGCATCGCGCGCTCCCTGTGCTTCGAAATGGTTGCGCGCTTCCGTCAACGGCAGCCCCGTCGTGTCGGCCAAGTGTGCAATGACTCGCGCAGAGAACCCGGCCGGTGTGTTGATGCCGGTGCCAACGGCCGTGCCTCCCAGTGGCAATTCTCCCAAGCGGGCAAGGGAATTCTGCAGCCGCTCGACACCAATGGCAACGGCAGCTGCGTAGCCACCGAACTCCTGACCCAGTGTCACCGGGGTCGCGTCCATCAGGTGCGTGCGCCCGCTCTTCACCACGGCCGAGAACTCGGTCGCCTTCCGGTCGAGCGACTCGCGCAAATGCGTGAGCGCAGGAATGAGATCCGTCACGACCGCTGACGTCGCTGCGATATGAATCGACGAAGGGAACACGTCATTGGATGACTGCGACGCGTTCACATGGTCATTCGGATGCACCGCCCGACCCAGCCGCTCTGTGGCGAGTGTTGCGATGACCTCGTTGGCGTTCATGTTCGAGCTGGTACCGGACCCGGTCTGGAAGACGTCGATCGGAAATTGCTCGTCGTGCTTGCCGTCGGCGATCTCGTCCGCCGCGGAGATGATCGCGGCCGCGATGTCCCCGTCGAGCACTCCGAGCTCGGCGTTCACCGCGGCGGCGGCCGCTTTGATCCGAGCGAGGGCTTGAATGTGGGAGCTTTCCAATGGCTGGCCCGAGATCGGGAAGTTCTCGACGGCGCGCTGCGTCTGGGCCCGCCACTTGGCATCGACAGGCACGCGGACCTCGCCCATTGAATCGTGTTCGGTCCGGTATTCAGCCATAATGTCCGAGTCCCTTCGGTGCCTGTGTGCCGATGTGCACAGACAGCCTGCCATCCGGTGGTTTGTCGCGTGCCGCTCGGGGGCTATTAATAGTCGCGGCGCCGTGTCCCCGCCCCGCTTCACGGACTTTTCTGGTGCGACCCACAGAATGTGACTTCGGGGAGAAGGTGCAGGCAGAAGATGGCGAATATCGCCACCGACTCGCCGGCAGAAGGGCTTGCAGAACGCGAGCGGTCGGGGGACCGGGCCGGCGAACGAACGACGGACAGGGCGTCTGCGACGCGGCAGGCTCTCCTTGCCGCAGCGCACGACGTATTTACCGAGTCAAGTTTCGCGGATGCCAACGTCACGGACGTCGTGGAACGGGCCGGTGCCAGTGTTGGCAGCCTGTATCACCACTTCGGTGGCAAGGGTGATGTCTTCCTCGCGTTGTTCGAGGATTACCAACTGAGACAAGAGCATCGCGCCACTGCAGCCGTTCGCGTTGAACGCGAGGCCGGTGAAATGGACCCGGTGTGTCTGTTCATCGCGGGCACCCGCGCTTATTTCGCCGGCTGCTGGGTGGAGCGCGCACTGACGCGGCTCTTTCTCGCAGGTGGTGGCCCCGCCGGCTTCGAACTGGTTGCGCGCCGCCGCTACCGCGACTGGGTGCGTGCGAACGAGAAGTTGCTCCGCGCCGACAACGAGTCGATGGGGGAGGCCCTCGTCCTGGTGCTGACCGCCGTCGCTGCTGAGGCCGGGCTGGAGCTTGCGTGGTGCGAGGATGAAACGTCGGCTTCACAGTTGGGTGAGGACGTGCTCTCGCTGATGGAGCGCGTCGCCGGCCACTGAGTCCTTGGTCCCGCCATTCCGGGTGATGGCTTGACGGATTCTTGGGGACGCGAAGGGGGAGCGATGCCGCAGATCCGCGCACGTTTCGTCCGCGCCGTTCTGCCGCTGTTGTTGCTGGTCGGTTGCACCAGCTCGCGCTCGGTCGATCTGAGCACTCTTGCGCCACTGAGCGACCAGGAGCGGCGGACACCGATCCCGGTCGCCGTCCCGTCTGGTGCCGCGCCCTCCCGACCCGGCGCGGCGCTATCCCCACCGAACGGTCACCCGACAGACGCGCCAAGCGCTCCCGTCGTGCCGACAGCTCCCGCTCCGCCGACGATGCTGACGCCGCCACCGGCGCCCGCTGTCCCGCCGACTCCAACGCCGTCGCTGACACCGACCCCGGCGACGGTTCCCACGCCGACGC
>JAVEEB010000040.1 GCA_030840665.1 Frankiaceae bacterium
GCGGCCGGTGGGTGCGCGTCTACCCGCGCATCTACGTGACACATACAGGCCCGATCACGGTCGAGGCCCGGCATTGGGCAGCCGCGTTGTACGTCGGTCGCGGAGTTGCGCTCAGCCATTCCACCGCGAACGCCATCCATGGCTGGGGCAGACACACAGACGACGTCCATGTGACGGTTCCACCCCGCCGGTCGCCGCGGCCCCAGCGGGGGATCGTCATCCATCGGTGCGAGCTGCACCCCGGGGGATGTATTGCGCCGCGACGGTCTTCCCGTGACGTCACCGCTTCGCACCGTCCTCGATGCGGTCTCCTCAGCTCCGAATCGGACCGAGTCCGTCGCTGCCGTGGCGCGCGGGCTTCAGCGCAACCAGGTGAACAGCCGCCACCTCCGCGAGCGGGTGCAAGCGGAAAGGCGGCGTTGGCGCACCCCTGTGCTGAAGGCGCTGGACGACATCGTCGCCGGGTCGCACTCTGTGCTCGAGTTGGAGTTCGCGCAACTGCTCCGGCGCCACCGGCTCCCGATCGGCACGAGGCAAGCGGTCATCGGCGCCACCCGAGCCGACATGCTGTACGACCACCTCGTCATCGAGCTCGACGGCCGGCTGGGGCACGAGTCCGACATGGACAAATGGCGGGACCGGAAACGGGACAACGCGAACGGCATCAACGGAAGGACGACCCTGCGCTTCGGTTGGTTCGAGGTGGTCGACGATCCGTGCGAGGTGGCGGCTCTCGTTGGGCAGGCGCTCGGCGTGCCCCCGCGCAGATGTGCTGCGTCGTGCCGGTCCAGGGCGGCGTAGCGCAGCAGCGATCCGTGATGCGGAGCGCCGCCTCGGGGGCGGACCGGGACCGCTGATGCCTTAGGCCGGTCCAGGGCGGCGTCGCGCAGCAGTGAGCCAGGGGACGGGCCGGGGGCGGGGTGAGCGGCGTAGCGCAGCAGCGATCCCTGATGCGGAGCGCCGCCTCGGGATCAGACCGGGACCGCTGATGCGTTAGGCCGGTCCAGGGCGGCATAGCGCAGCAGCGGGCCAGGAGACGGCCGGGGCGCGGGTGGGCCGGGGGTGAGCGGGAGGGCGGGGGCGGGGGGGGTGAGCGGGCGGGGTCAGTCGCAGTTGCGGTCGAAGATGAGCCGCAGCCCGCTCAGCGTCAGCCACGGGTCGTGCACCGTGATGCAGCGCGACTCGCCGACGATCAGCGGCGCCAGGCCACCCGTCGCGATCACCGTCGGCCGGCCGTCGGCGGTGGGCCCGCCGAGCTCCCCCGTGATGAGCTCCACGATCCGGTCCACCTGACCCGCGAAGCCGTGGATGATCCCCGACTGCAGCGACTCCACCGTGTTCTTGCCGATCACGTGCCGTGGTTTGACCAGCTCAACCTTGCGCAGCTGCGCGGCCCGGGCGGCCAGGGCATCAACCGAGATCTCGATGCCGGGCGCCAGCACGCCGCCGACGAATTCCCCCGCCGCCGACACGACGTCGAAGTTCGTCGTGGTGCCGAAGTCGACGACGATCGCCGGCCCGCCGTACACGGTGAAAGCCGCGAGGGCGTTGACGATCCGGTCGGCGCCGACCTCGCGCGGGTTGTCGTACAGGACAGGCACTCCGGTCTTGATCCCCGGCTCGACGATGACGGTGGGGATGTCGCCGTACCAGAGCTGGGCCATCTCGCGCACCTGGTGCAGCACGGCGGGGACCGTCGAACAGACCGCGATCGCGGAGACGTCCGGCGATCCGTCCAGCAGGCCGCGCAGGAGAAGGGCGAGTTCGTCGGCGGTACGACGGGATTCCGTCGAGATGCGCCAGTGGCGAACGAGCTCGGCCCCGTCGAACAGGCCGAGGACCGTGTTGGTGTTGCCGACGTCGATCGCGAGGAGCATGGGGCCTATCTTCCGGTACGAAGGGCGGCGAGCACCTCAGCGGTCGACGTGACGCGGCCGATGCGCGGGAACACATGCTCGACCGAAAAGGCGTGCTCGGCGGCGACAAGCCCCGACATGGCGTCCTCCACGAGCACCACGTGGTAGCCGTGCTCGTGCGCCGACCGGGCCGTCGACTCGACGCCCATGGTCGTCGCGATCCCGCCGAGGACGACCGTCCTGACCCCGCGACGGCGCAGTTGCAGGTCGAGGTCGGTGCCGTAGAAGGCGCCCCAGTTGCGCTTCCGGACCACGATCGCGCGGTCGTCGGGCCGCAACTCCGGCACGATCTCCGCCGCACCCGGCGCCGGCACGCTCGCCGGGCGCGGCCGGTCGACCAGCGAGCGCAGGGCGTCGCCGCCGTCCGGACTAGTGAAGACGTGCACGAGCACGACGAGGCCACCCGCCTCGCGAAAGGCGTCGGCGAGGGCAACGGAGTTCGCCACGACCGAGGCCGCCGAGTGCGGTTCCACGGGCATGGCGACCACTGACCGCTGCAGGTCGATGAGGACCAGCGCGGTCGTCGCCGGCTCTAACTGGGTGACGGGCATGTCGGCCTCCGAGGCGGTTGCGTCGGTGCCAGTCTCCCGCATGCGCGCGGTGGGAACTGTCGGCCTCGCGACGTAGCGTTGTGCCCATGACCAGCAAGATCTCGTTGCAGCAGTCACTCTTCGCCGAGGAGACCCCTGCCGTCGACCCCGCGTTCGCGGGCCTCGAGCGGGTGCAGCTCGACGAGACCTCCTGGATCGACTACTGCCCCGGGTGGGTCACCGGCTCCGACCAGCTCTTCGAACGGATGCTCGCCGCCGGCCGTTGGGGCCAACGAACGGTGACCATGTACGAAAAGAAGATGCTCGAACCGCGACTCACCGCAGCCTTCGCCAACGACGTGGCCGACCCCGGCACGCCGCCCGAGCTCGTTGAGATCACCGGCTTGCTGTCCGCTCGCTACGACGTCGTGCTCGACCGCATCTGGGTCAACCTCTACCGCGACGGCAGCGACAGCGTCGCGTGGCACCGCGA
>JAVEEB010000122.1 GCA_030840665.1 Frankiaceae bacterium
GGCTCCGCCAACCGGTCGAACTTTGCAGGTGATCCGCAGCAACCGTCACAAATTGCGGTTGCCGCGCTACGGAGCGTCGCGGAAATGGCCTGCGGATCGCGTCAGAGAGTCACCGGTCAACTACGGCGTACGACGACGTAGCTGCGCTTTCCCGTGCGCAACAGCAGCAGGTCGCCGGGCAGCCAGTCGCCGGTCGCCGGCGACGCGTCGGGGTCCGCGAGGCGCTCGTTGTTGACGTACAAGCCGCCCTCGGTGACGGTGCGCCGGACGGCACCCAGGCCCTTCTCGAGGCCGGCGTCGACGACGAGCTGAGCCCACGTGGGGGAGCCGGTCATCGTGACGGTCGGGGCTCCGGCCAGCGCGGCCTCGACGAACGCGGGATCGGCCGCGCGCAGGTCGCCCCCGCCGAACAGGGCCGCCGAGACGTCCTCGACCTTGCGGGTCGCGTCCGCGCCGTGCAGGAACGTCGTGAGCCAGCGGGCCAGCGCTCGCTGGGCCTCGCGGGCCTGCGGCCGCTCGACGGTCGCCAGCTCGAGCGGCTCGATCTCATGGCGCGTCAGCAGGGTGATGCGGCGCAGCAGGACGCTGACGTCGGCGTCGGGTGTGTTGAGGAAGTACTGGTACAGCTCGTACGGGCTGGTGCGCGCGGCGTCGAGCCAGATCTGCTGGCCCGTCGCGCTCTTGCCGAACTTCGTCCCATCGCTCTTGAGCAACAGCGGGAACGTCAGGCCGAACACCTTCGGGGCCTCACCGTCGGCGGCGCGGCGGGACTTGCGGATGAGCTCGGTGCCCGCGGTGATGTTGCCCCACTGGTCGGAGCCGCCGATCTGCAGCGTGCAGCCGTGTACGTCGTACAACTCCCGGAAGTCGGCGGACTGCAGCAGCATGTAGCTGAACTCGGTGTAGCTGATGCCGCCGTCGCTGCCCAACCGGGAGGCGACGGAGTCCTTGGCGAGCATGTAGTTCACGGTGAAGTGCTTGCCGACGTCGCGCAGGAAGTCGACCATCCGCAGGGGGCCGAGCCACTCGGCGTTGTCGGTCACGATGGGCTCGGGGGCGCCGTCGACGGGCGTCAGCAGGCGCTCGATCTGCCCGCGGATGCCGGCGACGTTCGCGGCCACCTGGTCGTTGGTGAGCAGGTTGCGCTCGGAGCTGCGGCCGCCCGGATCGCCGACCATCCCGGTGACGCCGCCGACCAGGGCGATCGGCCGATGCCCAGCGAGCTGGAACCGCCGCAAGCTGAGCAGCGGGAGGAAATGGCCGACGTGCAGGCTGTCGCCGGTGGGGTCGAAGCCGGCGTACAAGGTGACCTGAGTCGCCGCCAGCTCAGCTGCCAGCGCCTCCCGGTCCGTGACGTCGGCGATCAGGCCGCGCCACTCGAGGTCGTCCAGGATGCCTGTCGGGTCGGTAGCCACGCGTGCGAGGTTAGCGGGGGTGGGTAGCGTCGTGCGCATGGGTTTGTTGCTGATGTCCACCAGGCGGTTCGCCCTGACCGTGTTCCGGGTGCTGCCGAGGCGCCTGCGCATCATCATCGTGTCGGTGATCGCGCCCAGCTTCACGGTCGGCGCGATCGTGGTCCTGCGCCGTGGGGAGCAGTTCCTGCTGCTGCGCCAGCGGCATCACTCGGCGTGGTCGCTGCCGGGCGGGTTGCTCGCGCGGGGTGAGGTGCCGTCGGCGTGTGTCGCCCGCGAGGTGCGCGAGGAGTTGGGCGTGTCGGTGACCGTGCCCTCCACGCCGGCGGCGATCCTCGTCGAGGGGACGCGCATCGACGTGGTCTTCGTCACCGATTGGCTGTACGGGGACGAGCCGATCGTGCCGCACGACATCGAAGTCCTCGAGGGTCGGTGGTTCTCGCGGTCGGCCCTGCCGCCCATCACGGGGCCGACGGTCCGCGCGCTGGCCGCCGTCCTCGACTGAACGGTCCGCCCGGAGCCCTCCGCCCGGACCTCCGCCCGGACTCCGCCCCGACCTCCGCGGGTTCCCGGCAGGAGTCGCCACGCTCATTCTTGACCGAGTTGATCTGCTTTCGACGCATAAACCCGACCAGATCAGTGGGTTTTTTTGCATTCTGACATGGCCGTATGCCATGCTCCCTGACATGAGCCCGACGTATTTGGTCGCACGTTTGCACGTGGACCTCCAGCGCGTGAGCAGCGCACTGTGTCGCAGCCGTTCCCGCGTCACTGCCTGACGCCACGCTGGACGACCCCGCCGCGCTCAGCGCCCGCGGACCTACCCCACCCCCGCCGTGAGCGTCGATCTGCGCTCCGCACGGCTGTCCTGGAAGGCTCTGACGTGTCCACCCGTTCCCGTTTGCCCCTGATCGTCGTCGCTGTCGCCATCGTTGCCTCCACAACGGCGTGCGGCCAAAAGAACGCCGCAGGCTCTGCTCCGACTGAGCTGAGGCTCGGCTACTTCCCGAACGTCACGCACGCCGCGGCACTCATCGGCGTCGAGAAGGGCTTCATCCAGGCCAAGCTCGGCACCGTGAAGCTCAGCACGACGACCTTCAATGCCGGCCCGACAGCGATGACCGCGCTCATCGCGGCCAGCGGAGGGATCGACGCGTCGTACGTCGGGCCAAGCCCGGCGGTCAACACCTTCGTCAAGACGCACGGCGTGGAGTTGCGCATCGTGTCCGGCGCTTCCAGCGGAGGCGCATCGCTCATCGTGCAGCCCGGCATCACCGACGTCTCCCAACTCAAGGGCAAGAAGGTCGCCACCCCGCAGCTCGGCGGCACGCAGGACGTGGCGGCGCGGGCGTACTTCAAGAAGAACGGGCTGTCGACGGACCCGAACGGCGGCGGTGACGTCTCCATCGTCCCGCAAGACAACGCCCAGAGCTTCGACCAGTTCAAGTCGAAGGCGATCGACGCGGCGTGGGTGCCTGAGCCTTGGGCCTCGCGCCTCGTCATCGACGGCGGTGGCAAGGTGCTCGTCAACGAGAGTGACCTGTGGCCCGGCAACAAGTTCGCGACCACGCTGCTCGTCGTACGGACCAAGTTCCTCAAGGATCATCCGGACCAGGTCAAGGCCCTCGTCGAGGCGAACGAGCAGTCGATCGCCTTCGCTGCATCGGACCCGGCCGACGCCGCGAAGGCGGTGAACAGCCAACTCAAGTCACTCACCGGCAAGGCACTGGCCGACGCGGTCATCGCCTCGGCCTTCAAGAACCTGACCCTGACGGACGACCCGCTGGCCGCGACGATCGTCGAGCAGGCGAACCGGGCGGCTGACCTGGGCTTCATCCAGAAGCCGGACCTCAGCGGGATCCTCGACCTCACGATCCTGAATGATGTACGCAAGGCAACCAACCTGCCGGCAATCGATGACGCCGGCCTAGGCGGAAAGAAGTGACAGCAGTCGACACCACGACGCTGGATGGGGGGGCAGGCCTTGCGGGCCTGCCCCCCGTTCGGCTTGACCACCTCAGCAAGCGCTTCGGGCGCGCCGACGCGCCGCTCGTCCTCGATGACATCAGCCTCGAGGTCCCCCCGGGGCAATTCGTGTGCCTGCTCGGCGCCTCGGGGTGCGGAAAGTCGACGGTGCTCAACATCCTGGCCGGCCTCGAGAAGCCGACAGCTGGGTCGGTGACGGTCCCCGGCGGCCAACCGTCCCTGATGTTCCAGGACCACGCGCTGTTTCCGTGGCTGACGGCCGGCCAGAACATCGAGTTCCCGATGCGAGTCCGGGGCCTGCCGAAGGGCGA
>JAVEEB010000135.1 GCA_030840665.1 Frankiaceae bacterium
GGCGGCGCCGATCAAGTGGATGGCACCGTTCGCGGGGGCCGCGATGGGCGAGTACTTCATGTACAACGGCAAGGCCGCGCTCGTCGTCTACGACGACCTCTCGAAGCACGCCTGGGCGTACCGCGAGATGGCGCTCCTGCTGCGCCGCCCGCCGGGCCGCGAGGCCTACCCCGGCGACGTCTTCTACCTCCACTCCCGGCTGCTCGAGCGCGCCGCGCGCATGAACGACGAAAACGGCGGAGGCTCGCTGACGGCGCTGCCGATCATCGAGACCCAGGCCGGCGACGTGTCGGCGTACATCCCGACGAACGTCATCTCGATCACCGACGGCCAGATCTTCCTCGAGACGGACCTCTTCAACTCCGGTGTCCGCCCGGCCATCAACGTCGGCATCTCGGTCTCCCGCGTCGGCGGTTCCGCGCAGGTCAAGGCGATGCGTTCCGTGGCCGGCTCCCTGCGACTGAACCTCGCGCAGTTCCGTGAGCTCGAGGCTTTCGCGGCGTTCGGCTCCGACCTCGACAAGGCGTCGAAGGCCCAGCTGGAGCGCGGCGCGCGCCTGGTGGAGCTGCTCAAGCAGCCGCAGTACTCGCCGTTCTCCGTGGAGAAGCAGGTCGTCTCGATCTGGGCGGGCACCACCGGCCAGCTGGACGAGATCGCGGTCAGCGACGTTCGCCGCTTCGAGGCCGAGCTGCACGAGCACATCGCCCGCAACCACCCCGGCATCTACGCCGGCATCGTCGATACTGGCAAGCTCGAGGACGACATCGTCGCCCAGCTCGAGAAGGCCGTTGCCGAGCTCAAGGAGCGGTTCGACACCACGACGCCGGTCGAGAACCCGACCAGCGACGACGACGAGGGCAACGTCGAGGCCCACGAGGGTGAAGTCGGCCAGGAGAAGGTCACCTCGTACAAGGCAAAGGCGGCCAACAAGCCC
Organism: Frankiaceae bacterium; assembly: GCA_030840665.1. Classification (GTDB taxonomy): domain Bacteria; phylum Actinomycetota; class Actinomycetes; order JAVEEB01; family JAVEEB01; genus JAVEEB01. Next base: position 935 of record JAVEEB010000135.1, read on the forward strand.
GGCGCCGGCCCGTCCGAGGGTCAGGCCTGATCCATGGGTGCCGCCCAGCGCGTCTTCCGTCGACGGATCAAGTCGGTCCAGTCGACGAAGAAGATCACGCGTGCCATGGAGCTCATCGCCGCCTCGCGCGTCGTGAAGGCTCAGCAGCGCGTGGCCGCCACGTTGCCGTACGCCGACGCCCTGACGAACGCCGTCAGCGCCGTGGCGACGGCGACGGAGGTCGACCACCCGCTGACCACGGAGAACGCCAACCCGACGCGGGCGGCGCTGCTCGTCGTCACGAGCGACCGCGGCCTCGCCGGCGGTTACAGCGCCTTCGTGCTGCGGACAGCGGAGAGCTACATCGCCCGCCTGCGTGACGAGGGCAAGGAAACGAAGCTGTACGTGATCGGCCGCAAGGGCGGGGCGTACTTCCGCTTCCGCAACCGGCCGATCGAGGAGCTGTGGACGGGCTTCACCGACAGCCCGACGTACACCGACGCGAAGGTCGCCGCGGACACGCTGATAGATGCATTTCGGCTCGGCACGGACGAAGGCGGCGTGGACGAGATCCACATCGTGTTCACGGAGTTCATCTCGTCGGTGACGCAGCGCCCCACGGTGTCGCGCATCCTTCCTCTCGTCGTCGAGGAGAGGGAGTACGACCCGGCCGCGGAGAAACTGCCGTTCCCGTTGTACGAGTTCGAGCCCTCACCCGAGGCCGTGCTCGATGCGCTGCTGCCGAAGTACGTCACGAGCCGCATCTTCAACGCCCTGCTCCAGGCGGCGGCGAGCGAGCACGCGGCCCGTCGTCGCGCGATGAAGTCCGCGACGGACAACGCGGAAGACCTCATCAAGGACCTGGTACGCAAGGCCAACTCGGCGCGCCAGGCAGAGATCACGCAAGAAATCATGGAGATCGTCGGCGGCGTGGAAGCGCTGTCCAAAGCTGGAGGATCTGACTGACATGACCGCCACCCTCGAAAACGCCGAATCCGGCGCGACAACCGGCGCGACCGGACGTGTCGTCCGGGTCATCGGCCCGGTCGTGGACGTCGAGTTCGCCCCCGGCGAGCTGCCCGAGCTGTTCAACGCGCTGAACGTCGAGCGGGTGCTGGCCGGCGACACGTTGATGATGACGCTCGAAGTCGCGCAGCACATCGGCGACAACCAGATCCGCGCCATCTCGATGCAGCCCACCGACGGCCTCGTCCGCGGCGCCGTCGTCACCGACACCGGCCAGGCGATCCAGGTGCCCGTTGGCGACGCGACGCTCGGCCACGTGTTCAACGTGCTGGGCAAGCCGCTCGACGTCGAGAGCGTCGACGCCGACACGTACTGGGGCATCCACCGCCCGTCGCCCGACTACGACCAGCTCGAGAGCAAGACCGAGATGTTCGAGACGGGCATCAAGGTCATCGACCTGCTCGCGCCGTACGTCAAGGGCGGCAAGATCGGCCTGTTCGGTGGTGCCGGTGTCGGCAAGACCGTCCTGATCCAGGAGATGATCTACCGCGTCTCCAAGCAGTTCGGTGGCCGTTCGGTATTCGCCGGCGTCGGCGAGCGCACCCGTGAGGGCAACGACCTGTTCCTCGAGATGACCGAGTCGGGCGTCATCGAGAAGACGGCTCTCGTCTTCGGCCAGATGGACGAGCCGCCCGGCACGCGACTGCGGGTTGCGCTTGCTGCGCTCACGATGGCGGAGTACTTCCGCGACGTGCAGGGCACCGACGTGCTCCTGTTCATCGACAACATCTTCCGCTTCACGCAGG
>JAVEEB010000162.1 GCA_030840665.1 Frankiaceae bacterium
GGCGTCGCCGCCAGATTGCGAGCTGTCGGACGATCGGGAGACATCATCGCCCGGTTGCACGGCGCCGAGTTCGCGGTGGTGCTCCACGGTCTGCGCAGCAGCCACGGCGTCACTGCCGCGACGAACGAACTCATTGCCGTGCTGGCCGAACCGTTGACGGTGAGCAGCGTCCCTGTGGTCGTGGAAGCGCGCGCCGGCTACTCCTATGCGCCGGAGCATGGCGACGATGCCGTCACCCTGCTGCGCCGCGCCCGGTTGGCACTGTTCGACGCGCGGAGCCAGGAACGCCCGAGCAGCGGATACGAACCGGCGCTCGACTCCACCAGCGATACGGGGCTTCAGGTCATCGCCGACCTGCGCCGTGCGATCGACGAACACGAACTCGTACTCCACTACCAACCCAAGTTCGAGCTCCGCGGCGGTCGACCCGCCGGGGCCGAGGCGCTCGTGCGCTGGCAGCACCCGGAGCGGGGCATGGTGCCGCCGATGGAGTTCGTCGGCACCGTCGAACGGTCTCCCTTGATTCGGGATTTCACGTTGTACGTGCTGGACGCGGCGATCGCCGAATGCGCGACGTGGGACGCCCTTGCCGCACCGGTGCCGGTCGCGGTCAACCTCTCCCCCCGGTCGCTGCTGGATCCCGACCTACCCGAACAGGTGGAACGCGTCCTGCGACGGCATGGGCTGGCGCCGCACCGGCTCATCCTCGAGATCACAGAAACCATTGCCGTCAGCGACCTCGAGATCGTGAGCATCAACCTTGCGCGGCTGCGTGGCATGGGCATCCTGCTGTCGCTGGATGACTTCGGAACGGGCTTCTCGTCCATCAGCCTGCTGACCCGTCAGTCCGTCGACGAGCTGAAGATCGACCGGGAGTTCGTGTCGAAGATGACCCCCGGCAGTCGCGCCGCGACCCTGGTCGAAAACCTCGTCAAACTGGCACACGGCTTCGACCTCACCGTTGTCGCCGAGGGCGTCGAGAACGAGGAGCAGCAGAACATGCTGCGTGCCTTCGGTTGCGATCACGCACAGGGCTTCCACCTCGCGCGCCCAATGCCGGCCGACCAGGTGCGTGCGGTCCTCGCGAAGGCAAGCGCCGACGCAGCAGTCAGCCCGACGGGGCGACCGACGGGCACGATCGACGGTGAGCACGTCGACCGCATGTGGAAAGACCGCTGGACCACCAATCAGCCGCAGTAGCGCAGCTGTACCTCCCACTCACGGTCCATCACTGAGGTCGAGGCCAAGCCCCGCACAAGCGGCCGGTGTGCCGAAACGATGCGCCCGTGACGCTGATCGATTGCTCACGGAGGAACGGCAGCAGCTCGACGCGGCCGGCCTCCGTGACGGGTTCGCTCCAGATGCTTACGTCGGGCCTCCCGCGGGTCGCCTCCATGAGGTCGCGCACTGAGCCGCCCACGAGGCGGATGCGTGCGGGCAGTGCCGTCGCCGCGTGCGCCAGCCATTCCGGCTCCGACTGCACCATCAGGTCGGCGAACTCGGCAATAACGCCGCGGCCGCCCTCTGACATCGACGGGGGCACGGAGACCGTCAGCGGGGCGCCGGCCAGCAGGCCCGCTCCGACGACCCGCAGGAGCGACACCAGCTCCTCCCCCGCGGCCAGCCGCACGGTGACCGCGGCCGGCAGGTGGCGCAGCAGGTTGCGCTCCGCCCATAGTCCGGACACGTCCCGCGTGCTGAACAAGTCCGACCACGCATCGGCGTCGCTGCCGGCCGACCTGTCCAGCACCCCGATGTCACGCGCGTCGAGGACGCCGCTGGCCGCGTCGATCAACCGGAGCACGGCCGGCGCCTCCGCCCGTGTCGGCGTCAGCGCCGGCACGGGCTCCCAGGAACCAAGACCCATCAGGTACGACGGGCCCCCCGCCTTCGTGCCCGGCCCGACCGAGGACTTCTTCCAACCGCCGAAGGGCTGGCGCCGCACGATCGCGCCCGTGATGCTGCGGTTGACGTAGAGGTTGCCCGCGCGCACGTCGCGCAACCAGGTGCTGATCTCCTCCGGGTCGAGCGAATGCAGGCCACTGGTGAGACCGAAGTCGACGTCGTTGACCAGCTCGATCGCCTCGCTCAAGGTCGCGGCCGTCATCACCCCGAGCACGGGCCCGAAGCACTCGGTGCGGTGAAACCACGACCCGCGCCGCACGCCCGTCCTGATGCCGGGACCCCACAGCCGGCCCGACTCGTCGAGGCTGTGCGGCGCGAGCAACCAGCGTTCGCCGTCGTCGAGCTCCGTCAATGCGCGCAGCAGCTTGCCAGCTGGCGTCGTGATAACCGGTCCCAGTTGCGTGGCAGCGTCGCCGGCGGGCCCGGCGTGGAGTGAGGTGGCCGCGTCGACAAGCTTGTCGAGGAAGCGCTGGGACGATGCCACGCTGCCGACCAGGACGAGCAGCGAGGCGGCGGAACATTTCTGCCCCGCATGACCGAACGCCGATGCCACGACGTCCTTCACGGCAAGGTCGACGTCCGCACTCGGCGTGACGACGATCGC
>JAVEEB010000155.1 GCA_030840665.1 Frankiaceae bacterium
CGGCGCCGCGCTGCCCGCGGCCATGAGCCGCGACCCCGAGGTCTACCGCGCAGGAATCGAGATCGCGGCCTGCCTGTCACTCCCGCGTGACCTCTTCTCGCGCCCTGGTTTTGCCGAGCGCGTCTTCGCCGCGGCCGCCGGCGCCACCCCCACCTCCGCCGGCCCGGAGCGCGAGGAGCTGCTCACGCTGCTCGCCTAACAAACTCAGCGTTGACACACCGTCAACTCATCGAGAGACTACTCCCGCTTTCAGCTAGTAGTGAGAGGGAGGGATTCGTGTTGCGCAACGCGACGATCGTCGCGGGCATCTCCACGCTCGTGACCGTGCTCGTGTCAGCGTCGAGCGCTGTAGCCGCTCCGGCGCCTCAGCTCGACGTCTATGTCGGCGACGTCCAACGGGCGGCGCTGACCAAGATCGTGGACCTCGGCATCGACCGAACTGAGATCGATCTGTCCGCCGCGCAAGCCGGGGCGAAGGGCACGGTGCACGTGGAGACGATCCTCAGCGGCGAGCAGGCCGCCGAGCTCGCCACCGAGGGGGTCGCGCTGACGCCGAAGGAGATCGACGGCCAGACCGTCACCCAGCGCGCCACAGCCCAGGCCGCGGCGGGCCTCAGCGTCTTCAGGAAGTACTCCGGGCCCGGCGGCATCAAAGAGGAGTTCGCCGCGACGGCCCGCAAGCACCCGCTGATCACGAAGCTGGTGACGATCGGCAAGACCACCAACGGGCAGGACATCATCGCCCTGAAGGTGACGCTGGGCGCGCCCCTGCTCAGGGACGGGGCCAAGCCCTCCACGCTGTACATGGCCGCCCAGCACGCGCGCGAGTGGATCACGCCCGAGATGGTGCGCCGGCTGATGCACTACTACGTCGACGGGTACCTGCGCGACCGCAAGGTCACCGACCTGATCAACACGACCGAGCTCTGGTTCGTGCCGGTCTCCAATCCGGACGGCTACGACTTCACGTTCGAGCCGGGCCAGCGGCTGTGGCGCAAGAACCTGCGCGACAACAACGGCGACGGCACGATCACGCCGGGCGACGGCGTGGACCCCAACCGCAACTACGCCTACAAGTGGGGTTACGACAACGAGGGCTCCTCCGACAATCCGGCGAGCGAGACCTACCGCGGCCCCGGGCCGAACTCCGAGCCCGAGTCCAAGGCGATCGACAACCTCTTCAAGCGGGTTGGCGGCTTCACCGAGTTCGTCAACTACCACTCTGCCGCGCAGCTGCTCCTCTACGGCGTCGGCTGGCAGGTCAACACGCCCACGCCGGACGACCTCCTCGGCATCGCGATGGCGGGCGACGACGCCCATCCCGCGGTCCCGGGCTATGACCCGGACATCTCCGCCGAGCTCTACACGACCAACGGCGAGGTCGACTCCTACCTGACCCAGAAGTTCGGCTCGTTCGGCTTCACCCCCGAGATGTCGACCTGCGAATCGGCCTCCAACTCGAATCCCGACGACGCATGGGACGCCGCGGACTGCGGCTCGGTCTTCGAGTTCCCGGACGACGAAGCGCTGATCCAGGCCGAGTTCGAGAAGAACATTCCGTTCGCGCTCGCCACCGCCGAGTCGGCCAAGGACCCGGATGACCCGGTGTCGGTCGTCGGCCGCAAGGCCCCGGACTTCGAGGTCGATTCGTTCGACGTGTCCTACGGCGACCCGCAGACCGTCGCGGTGACGGCCAAGCGCGCGATCAAGGGCCTGCAGCTCAACTACAAGATCAACAACGGCAAGACCAAGACCGCATCGGTGTCGGAGTGGCGCGGCGGCGAGAAGTACGGCGGCAACGAGAACGACCACTACTACGGCGAGTTCCGTGGCGAGGTCAAGGGGACCAGGGCCGGCGACAAGGTCAAGGTCTGGTTCAGCGGCGCGAAGAAGGGCAAGTCCCACTTCGGAGACGACGACGTCTCCTCGCCCGCGTTCACCTACACGGTCAAGGGCATGGGCGCGAAGGTGCTCGTGATCGCCGACGAGGACCGCAACGGCGTCAACCCGACGTTCCCGAACCCGCCCGGCGGCGGCCTGCAGTACGCGCAACTGCACCTCGACGCGGTCCGCGGCGCCGGCTACAGCGCGGACCTATGGAACACCGACACCCAGGGCGTGCCGCACGACCTCGGCGTGCTCAGCCACTACAAGGCGGTCGTCTGGTACATGGGCGACAACCGCATCACGCAGGACCCGGAGGACTTCTTCACCACCACCCCGTTCGGGGAGCTGCCCGACATCTCGGTCGCCGAGCGCGAGCAGTACCTGACGATCGCCGTGCGCGACTTCCTCAACGAGGGCGGCAAGCTGATCAACGCCGGAGAGACCGCGCAGTTCTCCGGCCTGCCGGGCATCACCGACGTGGTCGGCGGCCTCTACTACGGCCTCAACGGCGCCCCCGACCAGGAGTGCGTCGTCACGACCGTCGAGGGGCTCTTCGACGAGTGCCTGCTGCTCGCCGACGACTTCCGCCAGTACTGGCTCGGCGGGTTCACCCGCGTCAGCCTGGGCGGGCCGAACATCGTCGACGGCGTCGCGGCGCCGATCGCCGGCTACCACGCCAACCTCGCCGGCACGGCGACGAACGACCTCGACGAGACCGGCGTCTTCCAGCCCACCAGCGAAGTCCTGCCGGTCGATCAGTTCCCGCAGTTCAAGAGCCAGGGCGCGGCGGCGTACAACTTCGCCGGCAGCCCGTTCTCGCCGGTCGAGGGCACGAAGTACGCGGGTGCGGTGCACCAGGACTCGTCGTACTTCCGCCTGACCAAGACGATCCCCGTCACGAGCCTGAACACGCAGCTGCAGTTCAAGCTCTCCTACAACACCGAGCCGTCCTACGACAACGTGATCGTCGAGGCGCACACCGTCGGCCAGGACGACTGGACGACGTTGCCTGACCTCAAGGGCGGCACGCAGACCAGCCCGCCGGCGGAGTGCACGGCCAACGGGTTCCTGCTGCAACTGCACCCGTTCCTGCGCCATTACCTGGGCGGGGCGAATTGCACCGCCGCCGGCACGACGGGCCAGTGGAACTCGTTCACAGGCTCAAGCGACGGCTGGACCGACGTCGCGGTCGACTTGTCCGCCTACGCGGGCAAGACGGTCGAGGTGTCGATCTCCTACGTGACCGATCCGGGCGGCGGTGGCGTGGGCACGTTCGTCGACGACACGAAGATCGTGGTCAACGGGACGACCACATCGGCGGACGGCTTCGAGGGCGCGACGAGCACCTGGGCCGTGGGCGCCGCGCCCGCGGGCAGCCCGCCGAACGGCGGCGCGTTCGTGATCGCCGGACAGCTGGTGAACTTCTTCGCCGGCACGTCGACCGACGACACGCTGCTGCTGGGCTTCGGGCTCGAGCAGGTGGCCGCGCCCGCCGACCGGACGAAGCTGGTCAAGCAGGCGCTCGGCGGATTGGGCGTGCGTTAGAGCAGCGCTTTCGCCAACGCCGCGAAGTCCTCCAGCGGCTCGGGCCCATGTCCGAGCGGCTGCAGGCAGACGTGGTCCGCGCCCGCCTCGAGGTGGGCGCGGATCGCGTCGGCGATCCGCTCGGGGCTGCCGTGCGGGATCACGGCGTCGATCAGCCGGTCGCTGCCGCCGTTGGAGATGTCCTGTTCCGTGTAGCCGAAGCGCAGCAGGTTGTTCGTGTAGTTGCTCAGCCCGAGGTACATCGCCGCGTACTCGCGGGCGAGCTTGCGAGCGGTCTCCGGGTCTTGTTCGACCACGACGGCCACCTCGGGGGCCACAAGGGCGTCGGGGCCGATTCGCTCGCGGGCGAAGCGCGTGTGCTGGACGTCGATGAAGTACGGGTGCGTGCCGAGGGTCCGCTCCTTGGCCAGGTCCAGCATCTTCGGGCCGAGGGCGGCGATCACCCGCTCGTCCTTCGGCACCGGCGTCT
>JAVEEB010000377.1 GCA_030840665.1 Frankiaceae bacterium
GCTGGCTGCGGATCTGCTTGACGAACAGCGGGAAGACCAGGATCCGGACCAGGATCGTCAGCACGACGATCGACACGGCCCAGGTGACGCCGCCGCCGTTGTCGGTGATCGGCGAGAACAGCTTGTGCAGGAACGACAGCACGGTGCCGACGATCGCGTACAGCGGGCGAAGGAACGAGATCATGACGCGGCCACTCCAGAACGGCTACGGCGACGGGTGCGGTGCGGCCCCGCGGCGGGGACCGGCTCGTATCCGCCGGGGTGGAACGGGTGGCATCGCGCGATGCGGCGCACTGCAAGCCAGCTGCCCCGGACCGCTCCGTGCACGGCCAGGGCCTCTGCAGCGTAGCTGCTGCACGACGGGGCGAAGCGGCAGCGCTGACCCAGCAGTGGGCTGAGCACCAGCTGGTACGCCCTGATCAGGGCCCAGAGCGGCCAGGCAGCCGGACTCAGGCGTGGCCGAGGGGTCGGCTCGACCGCCGCCGGCTCTGTCGCCTGGTCACTGCTCATACACGGAGTCCTTCGAGCTTGCGGAGTGCGGAGGCGAGCTGATTGCCGAGTTCGTCGTACGACGTGAGCGCTGAAGCTGGTAACGCTCGCACGACCAGAAGCGTGCCACTCGGCACCGAGGGAAGCTGGACCGCCAGGTGCGCGCGGATGCGGCGACGCACCCGATTGCGAATCACGGCACCGCCCACGGCGCGACCGACAACGACGCCGGCGCGCGGACCACCATCGGTGGCCGTTGCGAGGAGGTGCACCACGAGGGCAGGGCGGCCGCAACGACGACCCCGGCGCACGACATCACCGAATTCGGCGCTGCGTCGGACTCTGGAGTCGGCGGGCAACACGCTCGGCGTCGAGACTCGGGTCAGACCGCGATGTCGTGACGGCCCTTGCGGCGTCGCGCGTTCAGGATCGCGCGACCGGCGCGAGTGCGCATGCGCAACCGGAAGCCGTGGACCTTCGCACGCTTGCGGTTATTGGGCTGAAAGGTGCGCTTACTCACTGAGGGACTCCTGGAACGACATCTGCCACGCCGACGGGGCGGCCACAAAGACCCTCTTACGGTACGGGTGGGTCCCAGTCCGGTCAAACGGACGCGTCACTCACGGGAGGGACACGATCGGCCTGAGGCAGGGTCCCATAACCACATTTCGAGCCAATCGCGGGGATGTCTTGCGGGCATCGGCGTGGCGCTGTTAGCGTTCGGCCCGCAATCGGACTTCCTCCTACCGACGGTGCGGCGCGGCCACGGCCACGGCGCTATCGGCCGGTCGTCTTTCCGTCCGTACACAGGCTGTGGATGACGGTGTGGATGACCCGCTAGGTTGACCCCACGCTCGGGTGTCACGGCACCAGCACGTGGGCGCTTGTCGCAGGTGAAAGGACGATCGTGTCGGACGAAGTTGTCGATCTGGCCGCCGTTTGGGCGCGCACGATCGAAGGCCTCGACGACGACTCCCTTCCGCCCCAGCACCGGGCCTGGGTCTCCCTCACGCGCCCGCTGGCCATCATCGAGGACACGGCGCTCCTCGCGGCCCCGAACGACTTCGCCAAGGAAGTCCTCGACAGCCGGCTGCGGCCCCTGATCACCGCCGCCCTTTCCCGGCAGCTCGGCCGCGACATCCGCGTCGCCGTGACCGTCGAACCCCAGGCGCCGACGAGCAACGGCGGCTCGGTCGCCGCGGAGGCAGGCGAGCCCGCCCCGCCGGCGCCGGTCCTCTTCGAGCGCGAGCCCGTCCGTGTCGTCGAGCCCGCCCGCCTGAACGAGAAATACACGTTCGACACGTTCGTCATCGGCGCCAGCAACCGTTTCGCGCACGCCGCCGCGGTCGCGGTCGCCGAAGCCCCCGCCAAGGCGTACAACCCGCTCTTCATCTACGGCGAGTCCGGCCTCGGCAAGACGCACCTGCTGCACGCCATCGGCCACTATGCGCAGCACCTCTACAGCGGCGCCCGGGTGCGGTACGTGAGCTCGGAGGAGTTCACCAACGACTTCATCAACTCGATCCGCGACGGTAAGGCCGAGGGTTTCCGCCGGCGCTACCGCGACGTCGACATCCTGCTCGTCGACGACATCCAGTTCCTGGCCAACAAGGAGCAGACCCAGGAAGAGTTCTTCCACACGTTCAACACGCTTCACAACGCCAACAAGCAGATCGTGATCAGCTCCGACCGCTCCCCGAAGCAGCTGACGACCCTCGAGGACCGCCTGCGCAACCGGTTCGAGTGGGGCCTGATCACCGACGTGCAGCCGCCGGAGCTCGAGACGCGCATCGCCATCTTGCGCAAGAAGGCCGCGCAGGAACGCCTTTCGACCTCGCCGGACGTCCTCGAATACATCGCCAGCAAGATCTCCACCAACATCCGCGAGCTCGAAGGCGCCCTGATCCGCGTGACGGCCTTCGCGAGTCTCAACCGGCAGCCGGTCGACCTCTCGCTCGCCGAGATCGTGCTGAAAGACCTCATCCCCGACAACAGCCAGCCCGAGATCAACGTCGCGACCATCATGGCGGTCACCGCGTCCTACTTCGGCCTGTCCCTCGAGGACCTGTGCGGGGCCTCCCGCAGCCGCTTGCTCGTCACAGCGCGCCAGATCGCGATGTACCTGTGCCGGGAGCTCACCGACATGTCGCTGCCGAAGATCGGTCAGGCCTTCGGCGGCCGCGACCACACGACGGTCATGCACGCGGACCGCAAGATCCGGTCGCTCATGGCCGAGCGCCGCTCGATCTTCAACCAGGTCAGCGAGCTCACGAATCGCATCAAGTCTCAAGCTCGGCAGGGCTGACGTTTGTCGATCCCTGAAGTTGAGGTCGAGCGTGCACAGCCTGGGGACAGCGGTGTGGACGACGGGGGATACGGTGCGGACAACTTCGCAACACTTGTCGTTCGCCGCGGGCATGTGGACACGGCGCCGCTCTTACACACAGCTCTAACCACAAGCCAACACGCCGCCTGACCTCGGCAAATAGGCGTCATCCACACTGTGCACGGTGCCTATGAGTACTTCCGAACTGTTCTTCTACAAAGACAAACTCACGAAGTACAAGACACAGGGTCACGTTGTGGACCATTGGCGTTAAGGAGGCGATGGCCGTGAAGTTCCGGGTCGAGCGCGACGTGTTCGCGGAGACGGTGGCGTGGGCTGCCCGCACCCTGCCCGCGAGGCCGCCGGTGCCAGTCCTTGCCGGATTACTTCTCGACGTCCACGGCCATTCCTTGACCGTTTCGAGCTTCGACTACGAAGTGTCCGCTCAGGTCACCGTCGACATCGCCGCGTCCGAGGGCGGCCGCGCGCTCGTCTCGGGCCGGCTGCTGGCGGAGATCGTGCGCAGCCTCCCCGCGCAGCCGGTGGAGATCAGCACGGACGGCGCCCGGCTCGCGATCGTCTGTGGCTCCGCCCGCTTCGCCCTGCCCACGCTTCCCGTCGAGGACTACCCGTCCCTGCCGGAGATGCCGGCCGTCACGGGCGCCATCGGTTCGGATGCCTTCGCCGCGGCGGTGGCACAGGTTGCCGTCGCCGCCGGCCGGGACGACACGCTGCCGGCGCTCACGGGCGTGCGCGTGGAGATCGAGGACGACATCGTCACCCTCGCCGCGACGGACCGGTACCGGCTCGCCGTCCGGGAGATCAAGTGGACGCCAGCCGTCGGCGGCCTGTCGGCGTCGGCGCTCGTCCCCGCGCGCACCCTGGCCGACACGGCGAAGTCCCTGACGGGCGGCGCCGAGGTGACGATCGCCCTCGCGACGGGTGGCACGGGTGAGGGCATGGTCGGCTTCGAAGGCGGTGGCCGTCGCACGACGACCCGGCTGCTCGATGGCGAATTCCCGAAGTACCGCTCGCTGATCCCCGCCGACTCGGCCGCGCTGGCGCTCGTCCAGACGTCCCTGTTCGTCGAGTCCGTCAAGCGCGTCGCACTCGTCGCCCCGCGCAACGCCCCGGTGCGGCTGAGTTTCGGCGGCGGCACGTTGCTCCTCGAGGCCGGCGGCGGCGACGACGCCCACGCGAGTGAAGCGATCGACGCCACGTACGAGGGCGACGAGATGACAATCGCCTTCAACCCGACGTACCTGCTGGACGGCCTGCAGGCGCTCGACTCCGACATCGCCCGCCTCGCCTTCACGACGCCGACCAAGCCGGCCGTCCTGACGGGCAAGGACGGCGGCGACTACCGCTACCTGCTCATGCCGGTCCGCCTGTCGGGCTGATGCGGCCGCGGCGCCCAGCACGAGGGCGCCGGGACATGTGACGTCACCTGCGGGTAGCGTCCGAAACAACGTCATCATCGCGCGGAGGCAGAAGTGCAACTCGGGATCATCGGCCTGGGCAAAATGGGCGGCAACATGAAGAAGCGCCTCGAGTTGGGCGGCCATCAGATCGTCGGATTCGACCGCAACCCCGAGGTCTCCGACGTCGGCTCGATCGAGGAGATGCTCGACGTCCTGCAGGAGCCGCGCGCCGTCTGGGTGATGGTGCCCGCCGGCAAGATCACGTCGGACACGATCGACGCGCTCGCCGACAGGCTGTCCCCGGGCGACATCGTGACCGATGGCGGCAACTCCAAGTGGCTGGATGACATCGCACACTCGAAGCAGCTCGCGGAAAAGGGCATCGGCTTCCTCGACTGCGGCGTATCGGGGGGCGTCTGGGGCCTGACCGAGGGCTACGCGCTGATGGCCGGCGGCAGCGACGAGTCGATCGACCGCCTGCAGCCGATCTTCGACACCCTCAAGCCGGCGGGTGAGTTCGGGTTCGTGCACGCCGGTGACGTCGGGGCCGGCCACTTCGCCAAGATGGTTCACAACGGCATCGAGTACGCCATGATGCAGGCCTACGCCGAGGGCTGGGAGCTGCTCGAGGCGGCCGGCCTCGTCACCAACGTGCGTGACACCTTCAAGTCGTGGCAACAGGGCACCGTGATCCGCTCGTGGCTGCTCGACCTGCTGGTCCGCGCGCTCGAGACGGACGAGCACCTCGAGCAGTTGCGCGGCTACGCCGAGGACTCAGGCGAAGGCCGGTGGACGGTCGAAGCTGCGATCGACCACGCCGTGCCGCTCCCCGCCATCACCGCATCGCTGTTCGCCAGATTCTCCAGCCGCCAGGACGACTCGCCGTCGATGAAGATGATCGCGGCCCTGCGCAACCAGTTCGGCGGGCACGCGGTCACGTCGGCCGCCGGGTCCGTCGAGAAGGGCGCCGACGCTCCAGGCGCCGACGTGGCGCCCCCGCCCGTCGGCTAGCGATGCACGTCTCCCAGTTGGCCCTCACCGACTTCCGTTCGTACGCAGAGGTCGAGATCGCGCTCGACGCCGGCGTCGTCGCTTTCGTCGGTCCGAATGGCGCGGGGAAGACCAACCTGGTCGAAGCGATCCAGTACGCCTCCACGCTCGATTCGCACCGGGCCGGCAGCGACGCCCCGCTCGTGCGTTCTGGCGCAGACCGGGCAATTGTGCGCACCGCCGTCGTCCGGGACGGGCGCACGGCGCTCATCGAGCTGGAGCTCAATCCCGGCCGGGCAAATCGCGCCCGCATCAACCGTTCGCCGGTCCCCCGCGCCCGCGAGGTGGTGGGCCTGCTGCGCACGGTGCTCTTCGCACCGGAGGATCTGGCCCTGGTGAAGGGCGACCCCAGTGAACGCCGCCGCTTCCTCGACGAGCTGCTCGTCGCCCGCCAGCCGCGGCTGGCGGGCGTCCGGGCCGACTACGACCGGGTGCTCAAGCAGCGCAACGCCCTCCTCAAGACGGCCAGTCAGGCGCGCCGGGCCGGCCAGTCCCTGCAGACGCTCGACGTGTGGGATTCGCACCTGGCAAAGACAGGCAGCGAGCTCCTCGAGGCGCGGGTCGACCTCATCGACTCCCTGCGGCCCCTCGTCGACAAGGCCTACGACGCGGTCGCCGGCGGTGGTGGCCCCGCCCGGATCGACTACAA
>JAVEEB010000390.1 GCA_030840665.1 Frankiaceae bacterium
CGGTTGCGCTTCGCCCAGGAGGGTCAGGCGCCCGCCCCCTGACACCGACGAGAGGAAACTCATGACGACACAATCACCGGGCAGCCACCTGAGCACGGCAAGCGCGGCGCGCACCGAGCGCGGCTACTCGACGTCGTACACGGTCGAGCAGTCACCGGAGGCCGTCTTCGCCGCCATCCTGGACGTCGGTGCCTGGTGGACGGGCCAGGTCGACGGGCGTGCCGACGAGCTGGGTGCCGAGTTCACGTACCGGCACCCTCCCCAGCACTACAGCCTCCAGCGCGTGGTCCAGCTGGAGCCGGGCGGCCGCGTGGTCTGGCAGGTCACCGACAGCCACCTGTCCTTCATCTCGGATCCGGGTGAGTGGACCGGAACCGAGATCGTGTTCGACATCGTGCCCGCGGCCGGCGGCACCGAGCTGCGATTCACCCACGTCGGACTGACGTCGGACATCGAGTGCTTCGGCGCGTGTTCCACAGGCTGGCTGCACTACGTCAACGGGAGCCTGCGGAGCCTGATCACGACCGGCGCGGGCCTGCCCGATCCGTGGTGACCAGCGGCCCTGGGCAGGGCCCGGGCGGTGGTCGCGCGCCCGGGCCCTGTCCCCACTGCGGGCTAAGAGTCCGCTGTGATCACGCCCCAGAGGCCGTGCTGCTCCTCGTCAGGGCCGGCCGTGAACATCAGCGCGTTCGTCGCGGCTGACTTGCCGTTGCCGAAGAGCAGACCCCACAAGCCGTCGAGGACGATCGGCGCGCCGTTGTGCTTGAGCGTGCCCTTGAGCTCGCCTGTCCAGGCGTCGTACGCGTGGATCGTCCCGTTGCCGAAGTTGCCGACCAGGAGGTCGCCGCCGAAGGCACCCCAACCATCAGGAGCCATCGCCATGCCCCACGGGGCGTTGAGTTCGCCGCCCTTGATCAGCCGCTTCACGAGGACCCCGGAGGTCGTGAAGACGTCGACGTAGCCGAGCCCTGGCCCGGCGACATCCTCGGTGCCGTCGCGGAGCGCGTACGAAACGTAGATCATCTCGCCGATCGCCTGGATGCCGAACGGTGCGTACCCATCAGGCAGATCGTTGTCCTGGAAGGCCCCCATCGGGGTCTCCAGCTTCCACGTCTGGCCGAAGACGTCGACGCGGCCCTTGACGAAGTTGGTCGCGTACAGGTGGGGGAAGCCGTTCCGCGTCGCTATGGTGAGGCCCTTGTAGACCGCGCCCTCGACCGACTTCGCGACAACCGCAGAGGTGCCGCCGTTCCAGCCGGTGAGCATGCCGGTTTCAGACGCGAAGATGAACCTCGCCGGAGCCGTGACACCGCTCGTCGTGATCGGGAAACCCGTGCCCCCATTGAAGACTGTGCCAGTCGGGGCGCCTCCCGGGATGGTCACCGTGAGCGGGACTTTCGGTGCTGCGCCGTTGGCGTAGAGCGTCGAGGTGCTCGTGCCGTTGTTGGCTACCCAGACGGGTGACGTCGGGCTTTGTGACATTCCCCAAGGGTTGACGAGGGCAGGGTCGACCGTTGTGGCGCCGGTGGCGTCGGTCACGATCGCCGTCGCCGTGTAGGAGTTGGTGCCGATGGCATGCGCCGGGACCGCGACTGCCGCGACAAGCGCCAGACCCCCGGATAGACCGATGATCGTCCGGAATGGTTGGAACATTTCGAATCCCTCCTCGCCCGGGCGGCGAGATGGCCGCCAACACCCCAGCACGGACGGGAGGGCCCCCCGGTTCACCCATTTGGGTCAGCACATTCCGCGTGTGTCGCCGCCCCTTGTCGGGCCCCTCGGTAGAGTCCGTCTAGCCCGTCCGCACCGCCCGCCCGCAATCGGGCGCGCGGCACCAGCAAGCAGGAGTTCGCAGTGGCTGAGTTCGCCCCCCTGAAGGCCGAAGTGATCGCTTTCACGCAGTTCACGCCGCCCGCCGGCGTGCCGTGGGAGACCGATGTCGACGGGGGCCAGGCGCTGGCCGAGTTCGCGGGCCGTGCCTGCTACCAGTCGTGGACCAAGCCCAATCCGGCGACCGCCACGAATGCCGGCTACCTCCGTCACATCCTCGAGGTGGGCCACCTGTCGGTCCTCGAGCACGGCACGGTCACGTTCTACCTGACCGGCATCTCGCGCGCCCTGACGCACGAGCTGATCCGCCACCGCCACTTCAGCTACAGCCAACTCAGCCAGCGCTACGTGCCGGAACGCGACGCGCAGATGGTCATGCCCGACGTGATCGGCGACGACGCGGAGCTGCGCGCCCTCTACGAGGAGGCGGCCGACAACGCGCTGGTGTCGTACACGAAATTGCTTGAAGGTCTGGAAAAGAAGTTCGCGGACGTGGTCAGCCCGACGCTGCGCCGCAAGCAGGCTCGCCAGGCTGCCCGCATGGTGCTGCCGAACGCGACCGAGACGCGCATCGTGGTCACCGGGAACTACCGTGCATGGCGCCACTTCATCGCGATGCGCGCGACCGAGCACGCCGACGTCGAGATCCGCGAGCTGGCCGTCGCTTGCCTCCGCGAACTCATGAAGGTCGCGGGCAACGCCTTCGCCGACTTCACGATCTCGACCATCGAGGACGGCACCGAAGTCGCGAGCAGCCCCCTCGTCTCCGAGGGCTAGAGCTACGACCGCGACCGAGACGGACAAGACCTTCGAACGGATGGACTGGTACGGCGAGGACTTCACCGACCATGTCTTCATCCGTTGCACGTTCCGCGACTGCACGTTCACCGAAGCCACGAGTACGGGCGCGGTGTTCGAGGAGTGCGAGTTCAGCGGGGCGGCTTTCAACGCGTCCGTCCACGAACGCACCGCCTTCCTCAACTGCGGTTTTCGCCGCTCGTCGTTCTTCGACGCCACATTGAAAGGTTGCAAACTCACGGGGAGCCGCTTCGTGGACGTCGGGATGCGGCCGCTCACGATCGACGGTGGGTCGTGGTCCTTCGTCAGCATGCGCGGCGCCGATTTGCGGGGCATCGACTTCAGCGGCGTGGACCTGTCGGAGGCGATCCTCGCGGACAGCAACCTGTCGGGTGCCGTGTTCCGCAAGGCGAACCTCTCGCGCGCATTGCTGCAACGGTGCGACGTGAGCAAGGCCGACTTCCGAGGGGCGGACCTCGGCGGCGTCGGGCTCGACGAGATTCGTTGGGACCGCACCCTCGTCGATCCCGTCCTCGCGATGCGCATCGCGGAGTCGCACGGCGCGATCGTCAAAGACTGATCGGAGGAAGGGGACAGGTGGCTGCGCAGGATGACGCTGTGTACGCGCTCGCCGTCCGGCTGGCTGGGCTGGCGCAGAGCGGTCTGACGTACACCCAGAACCCGTACGAGATCGACCGCTTCACCCAGATCCGAGCGGTGGCCGGGGAGCTCTTCGCGGCCATCTCGTCGCTGGACGCCGCCGCGATCACCGCGGTCCTGAGCCTCGACACCGGGTACGCGACGCCGAAGGTCGACGTCCGCGGCGCGCTCTTCGACGACGAGGAACGCGTGCTGCTGACCCGCGAACGCAACGACGGCCTGTGGTCGTTGCCGGGCGGCTGGCTGGACGCAGGCGAGGCCCCGTCGGTCGGTGTGGTGAAGGAAATCCGCGAGGAGACGGGGTACGGGGCGCAGGTGCTGAAGCTCGTCGGTTGCTGGGACCGGGCGACGCGCGGCCACCTGCCGGCCTTCCCCATCGGCGTGGTGAAGCTGTTCTTCCTGTGCGCCGGGACCGGGGAGGTGCAGCCGCCGGATGAGCTCGAGACATTGGACGTGGGCTGGTTCGGGCTCGATGATCTGCCGCCCTTGTCGCTCGGCCGCGTCAACGAATACGAGCTCCGTCGCTGCCGCGCGCATCACCGGGACCACGAGCTGCCGACAGAGTTCGACTGAGTCAGCCACCGTTGGCTCGGCGAACCGGACTTACTCGGAGGTACTCGTGACACCACCAACGATCCGACAAGCGGTTGCCGCTGACGTAGCGGCGGTGCTCGCGTTCTGGGAGGCGGCGGCGGAGGGCGCGCATCGGCCGCCGGACACCGCGACTGCGGTCGAGTTGCTCGTAGCTCGCGACCCGGCCGCGCTGTTGCTGGCGGTCGAGGGAGACCTGATCGTTGGATCCGTCATCGCCGGCTGGGACGGTTGGCGCTGCCACCTCTACCGATTGGCGGTCCTGCCCACGCGACGCGGCGAGGGTCTGGGCGGCGCGCTCATCGCGGCGGCCGAGCACCGGCTGGCCCAACTGGGTGGGACACGCTTCGACGCGATGGTGCTCGCCGAGAACCCGTTAGCGCACCGCGCCTGGCTGTCCGCCGGCTATCAACCTCAGCAGGAATGGACCCGCTGGACCAAGCCCGCAACCGCCCCCGGTAAGTAGTCTGTCGCCGTACTTGAGCGATTGCTCAAAGTCCTCTATGGTGTCAATTGAGCAATCGCTCAATTACCGCACGGAGGCAGTTGTGGACCAGCAAGCAAGCCTGGAGAGCGGCCAGATTGATGAGTGGGGGCCGTTCATGGACTGGTTCGTCCTTGGCCGTTCCATCAGCCAGGGCACAGTTTGGGGCATGATCTTTGGGGCGGCCGCGGGACTGCCGCTGTGCGTCATTGGTGCCCTCCCCGGCTCCGTCGTGGGGGCGACCGCTGGTCTGGCGTCGGCCCTCATTCCGGGGCTCGTCCTGGCAACAGATGCGGAGCGTTGGCGCCTTGACCTGCAGCGGGCCCGACTTGTGGGGGCCCTCTTGGCTGCAGCCCCGTGGGTCGCGGCCGTCGTCTACTTCGCTTCCAGCGTTCCCGCTGTGCCATTGGCGCTGCTGGGCTGCGGGATCGCCGCCGGCCTGACCGTCGCTCTTCGGACGCCCCGCATCCTCAACGGCGCCCCCGTGAAGGATCCCGCTGTCCGCGCACGCAACAGTGCTCCATGACTGAAACGCGCGACAAGCTGATCCAGGGCACGATCGCCACCCTCCGCGACAAGGGCATCGCCGGCACGTCGGCGAGAGTCATCGCCGCCGCGGCGGGCGTGAATCAGGCTCTCGTCTTCTACCACTTCGGGTCCGTGGACGAGCTCATCGATGCGGCCTGCCGGGAGGGGGCGGCCGAGCGCGTCGCGGTGTATCGGGAACAGTTCGAGAAGGTCGCGTCACTGCGTGAGCTGCTCGCGCTCGGCCGATCCCTGAACGAGACGGAGCGGGCTGCCGGCAACGTCGCCGTCCTCGCTCAAGTGCTGGCGGGCGCGCAACAAGACCACAATCTCGCCGCGGCGGCGCAGCACGCGCTCGCGCTGTGGATCGAGGAAATCGAGACGGCGCTGGTCCGCTTGCTCGCGGGGAACCCCGTCGCGGAGGTCGTCGACGCCGCGGGCCTCGCCCGCGGGATTGCCGCCTCGTTCATCGGTATCGAATTGTACGAAGGGGTTGACCCCGACGGGGCCGATCGTGCGCTGGCCGCCCTGGAAACCCTTGGAGTGCTGGTGGAAGTCGTTGAGGACCTCGGTCCGGTCGCCCGCCGGGCACTGCGCGCGCGATTGCGTCGTACACAACGATCCTCGAAGCAATGAATGTCCGTCTCGCCGGCGACATTGAACGGCGGCTGCTCATCAACTACGCGGTCGATCCTGACATCGCGGCTCGGCTGCTGCCGGCGCCGTTCCGTCCGCAGCTCGTCCGTGGCTACGCGGTGGCCGGCATCTGCCTGATCCGTCTCGCCGGAATGCGTCCCAGCGGCGTGCCGCGATGGCTCGGCGTACGCAGTGAGAACGCGGCGCATCGCATCGCCGTCGAGTGGGAGGCCAAGGGCGTTGTACGGCGAGGTGTCTATATCCCTAGGCGGGACAGCAATTCCTGGCTGAACGTCGCCGTAGGCGGGCGCCTGTACCCCGGCGCTCACGAGCGCGCGGGCTTCACCGTCAGCGAATCGCCGACCCGGCTGCGGGTGGCGTACACGTCGGCCGACGGCAGCGCCGCCGTCGACGTGGACGTCGCTGTCGTTCCGGAGTTGACCGGCAGCGCGTTGTTCCCTGACCTGGCCGCCGCGTCGACATTCTTCGAGCAAGGTGCCGACGGCTATTCGGCCACCCGAGGCGGCCGCCAGTCCGACGGGCTGGGGCTTCGTACGACGGCTTGGTCCGCGGAGGCAGGCCACGTCAATTCAGTACATTCGACGTTTTTCGACGATGACCGGCGGTTCCCACCGGGGACGTCGCGCTTGGACTGTGCTCTGGTGATGCGCGACGTCCCGGTGGCGTGGCAACCGCTGCCCAGCTTGGGCAGCGAGGGTGCCGTCAGTACGTGAACCGGATGGTGGTGCGGCGGTTGCGCTGGCGACCAGCGGCCGTCTTGTTCGTGGCCTGAGGTGCGCTCTCGCCCATGCTGGCATTGAGAATGCGGACATTGGTGCCACGGACGAGGTACGCGCACACGGTGGCCGCGCGTGCCCGGCCGAGTGCCAAGTTGCGGGCACTCGTGTCGACCGAGTCCGTGTAACCCACGCAGCTGATCGAGCGAACGCCGGCAAGCTCCCGGCGCAGAGCGTCGAGGTAGCGAGCCTCCGCGGGTCGTAAGGCCGCACTCCCGGTGTCGAAGAAGACGGGCCGCGGCAGGACGAACGTGTGCGCAACGATCTTTGTGGTGTCGCTCACGTGCACGATCTTCGTCGAGCCTCGCGGAGTGATGGCCGCTGCCGCGACGGCCTGCAAGCCGCCGGGCTGAGCGGCGAGCGCCCGGCCGAGCGGGGTCAGGGTCACGTTGACCACGATGGACGTTGCCTTCGGGTCAGTGCTGCTGGCCGTTGCCGTCCCGATCGCGACCTGTCGTCCGCTCACGGTTGCCCACAGGGTCACCGTGCACTGGCTCAGCGTCGCCCCCTTCAGGACGCACTTCACCGGAATGCTTGACGATGCCGTGTCGAGCACCGTCATCGTCGGCGCCACCGCCTGGCCGTTGACGTTGACCGGGGGAGTGGTCGGGCCTGGCGGGTCGACCGGCGGGGTCACGGGCGTCGGAGGCACCACCACCACGATGATGACGACATTCGCCGTGTACGTCGCGGTGGTCGACTGCGAGTATTGGTCCGTCATTCGGAACGACACAGTCCCAGAGCCGATAAACCCGAGCTCAGGAACGAAAGTGATGGTCCCCGTCAGCGTGTCGAGGGCAAACGTGCCTTGCCCGATGACTGTCAGCATCGTGACGGGGGTCGCCGAGGCATCGAGCAGCGTCAGGGTGCTGCCGACCGGGATCGTGACGACGGTGGATTGCGTGACGCCAGGGCTGCCGTTGGTCGTCGCGCTTGGGACTGGAGGTTGTGCAGGCGGGTTGACCGTCGGCGTGTAGGTGTTGCTCGCGTCCTGGGCGTACTGGTCGGTGGTACGGAACGTGACAGGCGCCGCGACACCGACGAACCCGCTGACCGGCGTGAACGAGATGATCCCGGTCGTGACGTCGATGGTGTAGCTGCCGTCGGCGTTGGTCACGGTGGTCGCCGCTGCCAGTGCCGAGTCGAGCAGCGTCACCGAACCGCTCGGCGGGATCGGGACTGTCGTTGTCTGGACGGTATTGAAGGCTCCGCTGCCCGTGCGAGCGGCCACGACCGGGCCGGTGACCGTAGGCGTGTACGTGTTGCTCGCGGATTGCGAGTACTGGTCCGTGGTTTGGAAGGTGACGGCAGTGGCCACACCGACGAATCCGTTGGCGGGGGTGAAGGTGATCGTGCCCGTCGTGGTGTCGATCGTGTAGCTGCCGCTCGCGTTTGTGACGGTCGTAGCAGGAGCGAGTGAGCCGTCGAGCAGCGTCACCGAGCCACTCGCCGGCGGCGGGACGACAACGGACTGAGTTGTGCCGTACGCACCTGTGCTGGTACGTGCAGGCGGCACGACTACACCCGGCGGGCTGACCGTCGGGGTGTAGGTGTTGGTCGCCAGGACGGCCGCTGCGTCCGTCGTCTGGAACGTGACGGGTGCGGCAATTCCGACGAAACCGCTGGCCGGCGTGAACGTGATCGTGCCGATCGTGGTGTCGATCGTGTAGCTACCGCTCGTGTTTGTCACGGTCGTCGCGGGGACGGACGCCGCATCCAGCAGCGTCACGGAGCCACCGGCCGGCGGCGGAACGACGACGCTCTGTGTCGCAGCAAAGGCACCCGAGCTCGTCTGCGCACCCGGTCCGACGCTGAAGGTTTGCGTGACGGGGGTGGCGGCGGTGAACGAGCGGTTACCAGCCTGGTTCGCGGTGATGCTGCAGGTGCCGACGCCGATAAACGTGGCCGACGTGCCGCTGACGGTGCACACTGCAGGGCTGTTGCCCACGTACGTGATGGCGAGGGCTGACGTGGACGATGCGGTGAGCGTTACGGGCACGCCCACGGTCGCGGTGCCGGGCTGCGGGAAGGTGATTGTCTGTGCGACGGGCACCGGGTTCATCAGGACGTTGGACACGGCACCGGGGCCGTCGGAGTTGACCGCGCTGACGCGGAAGTAATAGGTCCCCGCAGGGTTGAGGCTCGTCACCGTGTACGACGTCGCGGTGCTGGCGGGGTGCGAGACGATGGCCCAGGTGACGCCGTCCACGGACTGTTCGATCTGGTAGTCCGTGACGGCGGTGAGGCCCGCCGTGGTGGGAGCGGTCCAGGTCAGGTCGGCGGAGGCGCCGCCGCCGGCGGGGGTATCGACGGCACTCGTGAGTGTCGGCGCGGAGGCGAGCGAGACCCAGTTGGTGACGACCTGGGCCCCACCCGCGGTGTTGGCGGAGATGCCCAGTCGCACGCGAATGGTCGTCGTACCACGTGCATTTCCGCTGACGTTGAATGTCGCCTGACCGTTGGCGTCCGTGACGCCGGTGCCCGAGCCGGCGGAGCCGGTGACGCCGCTGATCGTGTAGGAGTACGCGTTGTTCGGCAGCAACACGCCGTCGGCCGTGGCGGCAGTCAACGTGAAGGTCTGCGCGGAGCCGACGTCGGCGACGGTCGGGCCGGTGATGAAGATCTGTGGGAACCGGACGACGATGCCGCCGATGGCGACGAGTTTCCCGCCGTTGTTGGTGAGCTCGGTCAGCAGCGTCTTGAGCGGCGGGTTGGGCACGTTCGTGAACGTGTAGTGGTTAATGGCCGGCAGGGTCTGGTTGGTGGGCAACTGGAAGAAGGCCTGGCCGTCCGGAGTCACGTACGACTGGCCCGTGCCGCCGGGCGTGATGACGAGGCTCGGGAAGAGGTCGATCAGCCACGCGTAGTTGTTGCCGTTGGACACCAACCCACCGCCGCGGTTGACGTGAGTCGTCAGGGCGAAGCCCCACTGGGAGAGCTCGCTCTCGACGGCCGCCGGCAGGTTGATGGCGACGTTGCCCTCTTGGTTGTCACAGATGTGGATGATCTTGTAGTTGTTGCTGCCGATGTTGTTGAAGAATGCCCGCACCGCGGCCACGGTCGTGAACGAGTCGAATGTCTCGCCGGGAGGCGCGATCGCGCTCAGGACGGAGGCGCACGGGCCGATGACGGCGGTCTTGCCGTTGTGCACGTAGCCGGGCGCGATGTTGATGTCGAGGTTGTGGTAGACGCCCTGCATGTAGCTGGTCATGTTCGCCGACACGTGGTCACCGGGGTCGTTGCCGTCGAGAATCACGGGGCCGCCGGGGACCGCCGCGATCACGGGAGCCGTGGCAGACGCCGTGAAGGCGGGTCCGGCCAGGACGAGCACGGGGATCGCCAGGCACGCCGCGCCCAGGTACGCAGTTGCCCTTGCCAGGCGCCCCCGCCCGGTAGACCGAACGACAACTTGATCTGCAGGGGACTTCATGGCGAGGGGAACTCCTTGGCTTAGACGGTTGAAACATCAATCGACCGTGCTTACCTATCGGCCGGAAGGAGACGCCGTGGAGGGCTCTTTATGACTAGTTAGCTCGGAATGGATACGGGTGCGCGCCCACGGGGCCTCAGCCGGTACGGTCAGGGCTATGACGACGCCCGCCACGGCGCCCTTCGGGCGCGTGCTGACCGCAATGGTCACCCCGATGAATGCCGATGGGTCCATCGATCTGCCAGGCGGCCAGAGGCTCGCCGAATACCTTTTGGCGAACGGCAACGACGGCTTGATCATCAATGGCACGACAGGCGAGTCGCCCACCACGACCGACAAAGAGAACGCCGATCTGATCCGGGCCGTGCTCGAGGTCGTGCCCAGCGGCACCCCGATCGTCGCCGGCGTGGGCACCAACGACACGGCGCACACCCTGCGCCTCGCGGACGACGCGGCCAAGGCCGGTGCAACCGGGCTCCTCGTCGTGACGCCCTACTACAACAAGCCGCCGCAGGCGGGCCTTATCGCCCACTTCGAGAAGGTCGCGAACTCCACCGACCTGCCCGTGATGTTGTACGACATCCCCGGACGTTCGGGCGTCCCGATCGCTCCCGAGACTCTCATCGCCCTCTCGAAGCACCCGCAGATCATCGCGGTGAAGGACGCCAAGGGCGACATCATGTCGACGTCGCTCGTCATCGAGGAAACCGACCTCGCCTACTACTCCGGCGACGACGC
>JAVEEB010000067.1 GCA_030840665.1 Frankiaceae bacterium
ATGACGGCCGCGATCGCCACGATGACCGGGAGCCGCGACTCGCCGGCGGACTTGCGCAGCCACGCGGGCAACCCGGCTGATTGCGGGTGAGCTGTCAGCCAGGCTTGACGATGCGCGTCGAGGGCCGCGGTGCCATCGGCCTCGCTCACGTCAGTCCTCGGCCTGGCTGGGGTCGGTCTGCATCACGTCATCGGTCTGCATGAGCTCGCCGGTCTGCATGAGGTCTGCGGCGCCGGACCACCGGGTGAACAGGTCGTGGGTGACGCCGAGGCTGTCCAGCACCTTCCCGGCCACGAAGTCGATCAGGTCCTGCAGGTTCTTCGGGCCGTGGTAGAACGCCGGCATCGCCGGCAGCACGATCGCGCCGGCGTCGTACAACTCGAGCAGGTGCACGAGTGTTGACCGGGCGAGCGGCGTCTCGCGCGGGACCACGACGAGACGTCGGCGCTCTTTGAGCGTCACATCGGCGGCCCGCTGCAGCAGGTCCTTGCTCAGGCCGAGCGCGATCCCGGCGACCGCGCTGGTGCTCGCGGGGACGATGGCCATGCCTTTGGTGAGGTACGACCCGCTGGCCGGGCCGGCGGCGAGGTCACCGGGTGACCAGTGCTGGACGTCGGCGCTCGACATGTCGCGCTGCAACCACATGCCGAGGTCCTCGCGCCAGTACGCGTCGCGCCACCGGATGCCGGTCTCGTCGAGGATCGTGAGGCGGGCTGCCCTGCTGACGATGAGGTCGATGGACTCGCCCGCATCGAGCAGGCCGCGCATGACGGCGGCGGCGTACGGCGTGCCGGACGCTCCGGACACCCCGATGACCCACGGCCTGCGATCGCCCATGGGCCCACAATCCCACGGCGCGGCCCGGCGGGGTGCGAGGAGCCGCGGCTAGAGTCGATCCGTGCCTCCCCAGACCGTCGAACTCGTCACCTCCGCGCTGCTGGCGGGCGGCGCCGCAGAGCCGGTGCTCCTGCCCGATGCGGTGCGCACCGCGGTGCAAGCTGCGGCCTCCCTCGAATGCGAGGTCGGCGCGATCGTCAACAGCCTCATCTTCGAGGCGGCGGGCTCGCCGGTCCTGGTCCTGACGTCGGGCGCGCATCGGGTGGACACCGCCGCGGTCGCCGAACGGATCGGCGTCGACGCCCTCCATCGCGCGACGCCAGACTTCGTCCGCGAGCACACCGGCCAGCCGATCGGCGGGGTGTCACCCGTGGGGCATCCGGTGCCGATCCCGACGTACGTCGACGAGTGGCTGGCCGAGCACCCCGTTGTGTGGGCCGCTGCCGGTCACCCGAACTGGGTCTTTCCGACGTCGTACACGGAACTCCTTGCCCTCACTTCCGGCACGAAAGTCGACGTCACCGCGGCCTGAGCCGTGCGACCATCGCGCAATGCCCGACGTGACCCAACCGCCGAACGAGGCGACCGAAGCGACCGGGGCGAGCGGGCGGCGCGCGATCCTGCGGCGGGCGCTGTCGGTCGGGATCGCGACCTCTGCGTATGGGGTCAGTTTCGGTGCGCTCGCCGTCGCCAACGGGCTGACCGTGTGGCAAGCGTGCGTTTCGTCGTTGCTCCTATTCAGCGGCGGCTCGCAGTTTGCGCTGGCCGGCGTGCTCGGCGCGGGTGGCAGCGTCGGTGCGGCGGTGGCGTCATCGACGCTGCTAGGGATCAGGAATTCCGTGTACGCCGTGCAACTCGCGGCGCTGTTGCGGCCGCGGGGAGTGCGGCGGTTTGCGGCTGCCCAGCTCACCATCGACGAGTCCACCGCTGTCGCCGTCTCGCAGGACACGCCCGCGGGTCGATCACTCGGTTTCTGGGTGACGGGCACCACCGTGTACATCGGCTGGAACGCGACGACGCTTGTCGGGGCCCTCGCTGGCAGTCAATTGGGTGATCCGCGTCAGTACGGGCTCGATGCGGCAGCGGGGGCTGCCTTTTTGGCGCTCTTGTGGCCGCGGCTCAAGCAGCGCCAGCCCGTGGCAGTTGCCATCGCTGGGGCGCTGGTTGCCTTTTCGCTGACCCCCGTGCTCCCGGTTGGCCTGCCGGTCGTGGCGGCGGCCGGCGTCGCGGTGCTTGCTGGTGTCTTCCTGCGCGACGCCGCACCTGGGCCGGGACCCTCCTCCCCCGCACCTGGGCGTGGGTCCTCCCCCGCACCCGCGCCCGCTGGTGGCGACGCATGACCAACTGGATCGCGGTATTGGCCGCGTCGGCGGCAGCGTTCGCGCTGAAGCTCGTCGGCTACTTCGTACCGTCCTCCTGGCTGCGGCACCCCGTCGCGGGTCGGGTTTCCGTGTTGCTGCCGGCGGCTTTGCTCGGTGCGCTGGTGGTCGTGCAAACGTTCAGTGTGGGCGGGCGGTTGGCGTTCGACGCGCGCATCGTCGGGCTCTTGGTCGCCGTGCTGGCGTTGTGGCGGCGGGCGCCATTCATCGTCGTGGTCGTCCTGGCTGCGGGGGCCACTGCGGCAACTCGCGCCGCGGGAATCGGCTGAGGAATTCGCTGGCTGCGTGTCCGTTCGGATCGTCGTACTGAGTACATGGTCGCTTGCGCATTTCTGCCATCGGCGAACGTCGCGAGCTCGCTGTTGATCCCCTCGAAATCCCCGGGCATTGCGAGTTCTCCACAGGTCCGTTCTGTCCACAGTCGACCCCGAAATTGTCAGTGGGGCCTCATAGATTCGAGCCCATCAGGTCGGATCGAGGGGTGGGGTGCGGATGAGTGTCGCGGAGCTGGAGACGGTGCCGGACGGTGACTGGGCGTCGACGTTGACCGATGACGAGGTGCGGTCCGGGTTGACGGTGTGGGCGGGCCGGCTCGCGGCCGGGGAGGCGACGTTCCTGGACCTGGTCGGCGAGCTGGATGCGCGGGAGGCGTGGGGCGGCGTCGGGATCAAATCGGCCGCGCACTGGCTCGGGTGGCAATGTTCGCTGAACGCGAGCACCGCCCG
>JAVEEB010000077.1 GCA_030840665.1 Frankiaceae bacterium
GTACTTCGGGGGCATCCTCACCGGCATAGTCCACGCTGCGAAAGAAGCCGGCGGCCGAGTCGTCGCCATCCAGACGCTCGACTCCGGGCTGACGGACGAAGAGACCCTGCGTACGCCGTCCTACGGCTACGCCCTCGCCAACGCCCAGGTCGACGCGTGGCTTGTCCTCGGCACGTCCGTCGCCACGGACCACCTGCAGTTCCTGCGCGGCACAGGCAAGCCCCTGGCGTTGGTGAGCACGTCGTGGCCGGACGGTGATTGGGCGACCGTGATCCCCGACAATGACGGCGGCGTTCGCGATGCCATCGCACACCTGATGCAGCACGGGCATCGCCGCATCGCCTTCGTGGGCGACCTGCTGCACCATGACGTCGCCGAGCGGCACACGTCGTACCTCGAAGCGTTGCGTCAACATGGCCTCGACGCCGACGGCGCCCTCGTCTACTCGGCGAGCGACAACATGGACGACGCCGGCCGCGCGTGTGGCCGCCGCTTCATCGCTGATGGGCTGCCGGCAACCGCGGTCCTCTGCGGCACCGACCTGAACGCCATCGGCTTCATGGACGCACTGGCCGCCGCGGGTGTCAACGTTCCGGCGGACGTCGCTGTCGTCGGGTTCGACGACGACGAACTCGCCGCGCATTCGTCGCCGACCCTGTCCACCGTGCGGCAAGGCTTCGAGTCGATCGGCCGGTCCGCGATGGCCGTCGTCCTCGCCGGGTTGCAGGACGGCGCCAGCCCGGCCCGGCACCTCGTGCCCACCGTGTACGTTGCGCGGGAATCCTGTGGCTGCACAGCGTCCACGTCGCTGAGTCCTGTCGTCGGTCGCGGCGATGTGGTGTCGCCGACGGCAACCGCGGCGCTGCAAGCTGCCCTGCGTACGTGTCTCGCGGATGACGGCGACGTGGGCGCCGTCGCGGAGTGCGCCAGCCGCATCGTCGCCGCCGCGTCTCGCCTGCTCGACGGTGAGGCCCACGGCGACGACGTCGATGAGATAAGTGCCCGCCTGTACGACATCATCCCGCACGACGAGAGCATCGGACCGGTGTCGTCCGCGATCCACACCGCGGTGCACGACCTCGTGGAGCACCACGATGCCGCGACGCCCGCCCGCGTCGCGGCCGTCGAGGATTTTGTACGGGCTGTCACGTTGAGCGGCGCCCGCGTGCACCTGAGCCGGCAGTACGAGGGGCACAGCTTCTTCCAGCGGGTGCTGCGGACGCAGTACGAGATCAGCATGGATCTGCTCCGCCGGCGTGAGCTGAAGCCCGAGGAACTTCGTTGGCTGGAACGGACCTCACTCACCGCGGGCTGCTTCGGCATTTGGGCGAGCGTGTCCTCGACAGAGCCGGACGACGACGATGAGGACCTGAACGCCGGCGTCCCCTCGCTGGAGATCGCCGGGCTCTACGTCCGCGACGGTCAGCCCGGCGCGTCGCTGGGGAGCCGGGTGGCTCTCGACCAGTTTCCGTCCCGCGCCTTCCTCGGGCTTGCCGACGACAACGACGAAGACGCGGTCCTGCTGCTGCCGGTGAAAGTGGGCGTGAGCGACTGGGGCTGGCTGGCCGTCGTCGGACCGGTCGAGCAGCGGGTCATGTCCGGCCGCGGGTCAACCGACCAGTGGGCGGCGCTGCTCGCCGTGGCCCTCGACAACGAGACCCTGCTCGATTCCTTGCGGGAGCAGCGCGAGCACCTGACGAACGCCTATCAGCGTGAGCGCGCGCTGGTGGAGGGCGTGCGTTCCAGCGAGGAGCGCTACGCGCTGGCGATGCGCGCCGGCAACGACGGCCTGTGGGACTGGGACCTGACGGCGAACAACATCTACTACTCGCCGCGCTGGAAGGAAATGCTCGGGTACGGCGAGGACGAGATCGGCACGTCCGTCGACGAGTGGTTCGACCGCGTCCACGAGGCCGACAGGTCCTCGCTGTCGATGGCCGTCAACCGGCACGCGCGCGGCCTCGACGGGGCGCTGCAACACGAGCACCGGCTGAAGGCCGCGGACGACACCTACCGGTGGGTCCTGTGCCGCGGGCTGCGGGTCACCGACGCCGACGGCGTGCCGGTGCGCATGGTCGGCTCGTCCACCGACATCACCGACCGCAAGGAGCTCGAACAGCGGCTCCGCCGGGATGCGACGTACGACCCGGTGACGCACCTGCCCAACCGGGTGTTGTTCCTCGAGCAGCTGCGCCGGGCCGTCGAGCACACGAAACGCGAGCCCGAGCACGTGTTCGCGGTGCTCTTCCTCGATCTCGACGGCTTCAAGATCGTGAACGATTCGCTCGGGCACCTGTTCGGCGACAAGCTGCTGATCGCCGTCGCCGAACGGCTACAGGAGCATCTGCGCCCGCGCGACGTTGCGGCCCGCTTCGGTGGCGACGAGTTCGCCGTGCTGCTCAACGACGTGGAGCACCTGCGCGACGTGTCGACGACCGCCGAGCGACTGCAGGCGCAGCTGGCGGCGCCGTTCGACATCGACGGGCAACAGGTCGTCATCACCGCGGGCATCGGCATCGCGTTGAGCATCACCGGGTACGAGCGCGCTGACGACGTGCTGCGTGACGCGGACATCGCGATGTACCAGGCGAAGGCCATCGGCGGGGGCACCCACGTCGTCTTCGACGTCGACATGCACGCGCGAGCGGTGCACCGGCTGAGCGTCGAGGGTCAGCTGCGCGCGGCGATCGACAACGGCGCGATGGAACTGCACTACCAGCCGATCGTGTCGCTCGCGACGCACGAGCTCGAGGGCTTCGAGGCGCTCGTACGCTGGCGGCACCCGGAGCGCGGCCTGTTGCAACCGCACGACTTCCTGCACATCGCGGAAGAGGCGTCGCTCACGATCCCGATGGGCCGCTGGATCCTGCAGGAGGCGTGCCGGCGGATCCGGGAGTGGGAGGCCGTCGCGCCGCTGCACCCGGGAGCGAAGCTGAGCCTGAACGTGTCGAACCGGCAGTTCTGGCACAAGAGTTTCCTGCCGCTGCTCGAGCACACGTTGATCGAGACCGGCCTCGACCCGCAATCGCTGCGACTCGAGATCACCGAGGGCGTCATCATGCACAACCCGGAGCTCGCCGACACCTTGATGCGCCGGCTGCACCGCCTCGGATTCCCTTTGCACATTGACGATTTCGGCACCGGCTACTCGTCGCTGGAAGCGCTGCACCGTTTCCCGATCGACGCACTGAAGATCGACCGGTCGTTCGTGGCGCGGCTCGGATCCGACAAGCGGAGCAGCAAGATCGTGCGGACCATCGTGCTGATGGGCCAGGACCTCGAGGTCGACATCATCGCCGAGGGCGTCGAGACCGCCGAGCAGGCGGACCTGCTCGGCGCTCTCGACTGCGGGTACGCCCAAGGCCACTGGTTCTCGCGCGCCGTCCCCGGCGACGTCGCCACGCAGATGCTGCGCGACTGGCGGCCGTTGTACGGCGCGGAGCCGTCAGCCGACTAGGTAGCTGCCGTGCTCGAGTTCGTCAGCGAGGGAGGCGCGGTGCGGAGCCCAGCCGAGCTCGGTCTGGCCGCGGGTGCCCGTCACGTACTGGTTGAGCAGGAGCGCGTCGGCGAAGGCCTCACCGAAACGGGCGCGGGTGTTCTCGACGGTGTCCGCGGCAACGCCGGTCGCGCCGACCGCGCGGGCCGCTGCCTCGCCGAGCTCGCGGACGGTCGGATGCCCGCTGACACCCAGGTAGTACGCGCCGTCCAGGCCGTTCGTGAGCGCGCGTACGTAGAGGTCCGCGAGGTCGTCCGCGTGCACTGTGGCCCAATGCTGCTCACCATCGCCCACGAGCAACAGCGCGCCGTCGTCCGTGCGCGGCGCGCTCGTGATGACGTTCGGGATGCCCTTGCCGCCGCCGTACACGATGCCGGGCACCACGATGCTGACGCGGGCTCCTTCGGCGGACAGGACGACCTTGGCGACGTCCTCGCGCCACGCGGTGATCGGCGGCGCGTTGTAGGGGGACTGCTCGGTGAGGTCGTCGCCGCTGCCGTAGACCCAGACGCCGCTGGTGTGCACGTACGGCTTGCCGGTGCCGGAGTAGGCCTCGACGGCGGCGGTCGCGGCGGCGCGGTCAAAGTCGGGGGACGTCGCGTCGTTGGGTGACGCGGTGTGGATGGCCCCGTCGACGGCCGCCAACTGGGCGGTGAACCACGCGATATCCGTGATGTCGCCGATCACCGCGGTCGCGCCGGCCGCATCCAGGACCTTGGCGGACTGTTCGCTGCGCGCAATGGCCGTGACGTCGTGGCCCTCAGCGAGAAGGGCGTTCAAGACGGCTGAGCCGACGAAGCCGGTCCCGCCAGTGAGTAGAACGTGCATCTTCGTTCCTCCTTGTACGGCCGCGCGGGCATGGCGGCAGACAAAGGGCCCAACACCAGGGGTAGGGGTCTGCTTCCCTTTCTCGGTGGGTCAGCCGAAGACGTCCGCCAACGCGAACGCGACAGGCTTGTCCAGCTGGGCATACGTGCAGGTCGCCTGGTCACGATCCGGTCGCCACCGGCGGAAGTGGGCGGTGTGGCGGAAGCGGTCGCCTTCCATGTGGTCGTACGCGACCTCGACGACCAACTCCGGGCGGAGGGGCACCCAGGTGAGATCCTTGCCGGCATTCCACCGACTGGCGGCGCCGGGCTTGCGACCGTCGGTGTCCGCGCCCAGCCCGAAGGCCTCGCCCCACGGGTGGCCGCCGATATCGTCCGTCAGGTAGGGCTTGAGCTCCTCGACGAGCTCCGCCCGGCGGCCCATGGTGAACGACGCGGCGACACCGATGTGATGCAGCGTGCCGTGCTCGTCGTACAAACCGAGAAGCAGCGAGCCGACGACCGGCCCGCTCTTGTGCCAGCGGAAACCCGCGACGACGCAATCGGCCGTCCGCTCGTGCTTGACCTTGAACATGACACGTTCATTTTGCTTGTACGGCATGGAAAGTGGCTTCGCGACGATGCCGTCGAGGCCGGCGCCTTCGAAGTGCGTGAACCACTCCTGCGCGATGCCCGGGTCGTCGGTTGCCGGGGAGAGGTGCACCGGTGCCTTCGCTGCGGCGAGCGCTTCAGCGAGCAACTCGCGGCGCCGGCTGAAGGGCTCGTTGACGAGCGACTCGTCGCCCAGGGCGAGCAGGTCGAAGGCGACGAAGGAGGCGGGGGTCTGTGCGGCAAGGAGTTTCACGCGCGAGTCGGCGGGATGAATGCGTTGCAGGAGGGCCTCGAAGTCGAGGCCGTCGCCGCCGGGGATGACGATCTCGCCGTCGACGACGCACCGCGGGGGGAGCTGGGCCAGTGCCGCGGCCACGACCTCGGGGAAGTAGCGGGTGAGCGGCTTCTCGTTGCGGCTGCCGAGCACGACCTCGTCACCGTCGCGGAAAATCACGCACCTGAACCCATCCCATTTGGGCTCGTACAGGAGGTCGCCCGTCTTCGCGTTGGGGAGCGGCACGCCTTGGACGGATTTGGCGAGCATGGGTGCGACGGGCGGCATAACGGGCAGGTCCATGCCGCCAATCATGTCTGCGGGTGGGACCGACGACAATCAGCGGGTGCGCTAAGGAGCTGCTCATGGGGAAGCTGACGTACACGGCGATCATGTCGCTCGACGGCTATGTCTCGGACGAGACCGGCAATTTCGACTGGGCGGCGCCCGATGAGGAGGTGCACGCCTTCATCAACGACCTCGAGCGGCCCGTCGGCACGTACCTCTACGGTCGTCGGTTGTACGACGTGATGCTCTATTGGGAGACCGCGGACACGGGCGCCGACGCGTCTCCTGTCGAGGTCGATTACACGCGGATCTGGCAGGCGGCCGACAAGGTTGTCTACTCGACGACGCTGGAGAAGGTGTCGAGCCAGCGCACGCGGATCGAGCGCACGTTTGACGCCGACACCGTGCGGCGGCTGAAGGCGACGGCGGATCGCGAGATCAGCGTCGGCGGGGCCGAGCTCGCCGGCCAGGCCCTCGAGGCGGGCTTGGTCGACGAATGCCAATTCTTCGTCGTGCCGTTCGTCGTCGGCGGGGGCACTCGCGCCTTCCCGACGGACACCCGGCTGCAGCTCACCCTCGTCGATGAACGCCGCTTCCGCGACGGCACCGTGTATCTGCACTACGGCGTCGAGGTCGCGCCGACCGCGGGTTGAGACGTTTCCGCGGAAACGCCTAGCGCTACGAAGGCAGCCGATCTGACCTGCGTTGGAGTCCATACTGGGCGCATGAAGGTGAAGCAAAAGGTGGACTTCGGCATTCGGTCGTTCACGATGCCGGCCTCGGAAATCTCAGCGCGACTGTTGATCGAGCCTGATAAAGCGATGGTGCTCGGGAGTAGGGCGACGGTGCCGAAACTGGTTCCGGTGTGCCACGGCTGGTACGTCGTCTGCGACAAACCTGGGTTGTGCGTCGACGAGCAATTCGTGGAAGTGATGACGCGCGTCGCGCCTGCCGTGGACCGTA
>JAVEEB010000152.1 GCA_030840665.1 Frankiaceae bacterium
GCGATCGCGAGGATCGGGCCGGGTAGCGCCAGGAACGCGTCGGTGATGCGCATCAGCACGGCGTCCACCCAGCCGCCGAGAGTGCCGGCGGTGAGCCCGATGATTCCGCCGACGAGCACGCCCGAGGCGATGACGACGATCGCCGACAGCCAGCTCGACCGGATGCCGTAGATGACGCGCGAGAGGATGTCGCGCCCTACCTCGTCGGTGCCGAGCAGGTGGCCACCGCTGCCCGGCGACAGGAACGTCGTCCCGGACGGCGCGGTCGCCGAGTGCGGGGCGAGCCAGGGGGCGGTGAGCGCGACGAGGCAGACGAGGGCGGCCAGCGCCAGTGCGGCGGTGTCCGTCGGTGACGTTGTCAGCCGGCGGCGGCGCCGGCGCGCGATCGCTGGCGCGGCATTGATCGGAACGGCGGTCATGGCTGCGTCCCTTCCTCGGCGTCGGACTGGGCCGCGGCGTCGGCCACGGACAGCGGGGGACCCGCGGTCACGTGCACGCACGCGGCCGACTGCGCGGGGTTGCTGTCCCGCACCATGAGGGCGGGGTCGAGCACGGGGCACACGTCGGCGACGACCGCCGGACAGCGGGGGTGGAAAGCGCATCCACTCGGCGGCGCGAGCGGGCTCGCGGGCTCCCCGCGTACCTGACCCCGGGACAGCGTGGCGCCGGGCACGGAGGCCAGCAGTGCCGCCGTGTACGGGTGCGCGGGCGCCGACACGATGTCATCGGCCGGGCCGAGCTCGACGATGCGGCCGAGGTACATGACGGCGATGCGGTCGGCGACCAGGCGCGCCGCCGACAGGTCGTGCGTGACGAAGAGCATCGCCATGTCGAGCTCGCGGCGCAGTCGCCCGAGGAGGTTGAGGACGGTGGCAACCAGCGACACGTCGAGCGCGCTGGTCGGCTCGTCGCACAGCAGTACCCGTGGCGGGACGATGATCGCGCGGGCGATCGCGACGCGCTGCCGCTGGCCGCCGGAGAGCTGATGCGCCTTCGCTTTCGCGACCTCGACTGGCAGGCCGACCATGGCGAGCGTGTCGTTGATCGCCTGGGTCCGGGCGGCGCCGGCCACGCCTTCGGAGCGCAGCCGGTCGGTCAGCATCTCGCCGACCGTCAGCCACGGCGTCATCGAAGCGCCGGCGTCCTGGAACACGAGTTGTGGCCGGCCGCCGCGGCCGATCTCGACGATGCCGCTGTCCTGCGGAGTGAGCCCGCCGACGACGCGTAGCAGCGTCGATTTGCCGCACCCGCTCTCGCCGACGATCGCGACCGCCTCGCCGGACGCGACCTCCAGGTCGATGCCGCGCAGCGCGTACAAGGTCTCCTTCTTGCGCACTCCCGACCCGACCTGGAATGACTTGCGGACGTCCTTGAGGACGACGGCGGGATAGCGGTGCTGCGGTTGCTGCACCAGTGCCTCGGGCCACGTCTCGACCACGGGGGCGATGGTGTCGTCCCGGTCCTGCGCCTCGTCCTGGCGGAGGCAGGCTGCGGACCGGCCGGGGGCACCGGGCACGGCGAGCAGTGGCACTGTGCCGTCGCACGCGTCGACGTGCAACGCGCAGCGCGGCCCGAAAGGGCAACCGGGCGGGTGCGCGCGCGGGTCCGGCGGTTCCCCGGCGAGGGTCGGGAGCGGGTGCTCCGTCGCCGTCTCCATCGACAGCCGGGTACGCAGGAGGGCAACCGTGTAGGGGTGCCGCGGGTCGTCGAGGACCTGCGATGCCGTGCCGACCTCCATGATGCGGCCGCCGTACATGACGGCGATCCGGTCGGAGACCTGCGCGGCGACACCGAGGTCGTGAGTGACGAACACGAACGAACAGCCGATCTCGTCGCGCAACGAATGCACGAGCTCGAGGATCTGTGCCTGCACGGTCACGTCGAGGGCCGTCGTGGGTTCGTCGGCGACGATGAGCGACGGGTTGCCCGCCACGGCCATCGCAATCATCACGCGCTGCCGCAGGCCACCCGAAAGCTCATGCGGGTAAGCCTTTGCGCGCCGTCGGGCTTCGGGAACGCCGACCGCATCGAGGAGCCGCACCGCCTCGTCGAGCGACCCGGCGGCCTCGGCGACCTGCGCCCCGACGCGCATCGTCGGATTGAGCGACGTCATCGGGTCCTGGAAGACGGAGCCCAGGTGAAGGCGGCGCACGCGCCGGCGGTCGGCCGCCGGTGCGCGCACCATGTCGACGTCGTCGACGAAGACCGACCCGCTGATGCGCGGCGCGGGGGAGGTCGGCAGTAGTCCGAGCATCGACAGGCCGAGCACGCTCTTGCCGGACCCTGACTCACCCACGAGCCCGACGATTTCGCCGCGCGCGATGTCGAGGGAGACACCGCGTACGGCGTTGACCGTCGACGCCCCGCGGGCGAACGAGACGTGCAGGTCCTCGACGCGAACCACCGGGCGCGCAGGCTCTACTGCCGGCCCCGACCGGCCGGCGGGGTCGCCGGCCAGTCGGAGCTCGTCGGCTCGAGCGGCAGTGTTCATGAGTTCTTCAGGTCCGCAAGCCGCACCGTGAAGGTCGTCGACAACTGGTGCGTGAAGCCGGTGAGACCTGCGCGGGCGACGACCGTTTCCTGCACGTCGGCGATGTCGACCCAGCAGCCGCTGGCCGCGTAGAGCTCGGCCGCCTTGGAGTAGTCGGCGTCCTGCTTCGCCTGGTTGACTTCGTGCAGCCCGGCGTCCATCGCGGCGTCACCCGCGGGGACGGTGCACATGAGCCAGTTGAGCGCACCCTTGGTGTAGTTGAAGATGCGGCCCCAGGTGTCGGCGTGCACGGCGTCCGGGTTCATCGTCGTGACGAGCAGGTCGGGCGCAGTCGCGGCCTGGTTCGGGAGGTCGAAGACCTGCGCGATCGGGAGACCCCGCACGGTGACGTCAAGGCCGATGGCCTGGAGCTTCGTCTGGATCAGCTCGGCCATGCGCTGGTTCGTCGGCTCGTCCGTGCTGTAGGCCAGGTCGACCTTCTTGCTGCTGAGCCCACCGACGAGGGCTTGGAGCTTCGACGGATCCCCGCCGGTGAGCGACTTGCCCATGCCGGCCGGGAGGGACGCCGGCGGGAACGTCGTCGTCGACACGGTCGCCCGCGTCTTGTAGATCTCGTCGACCAGGGACTTCTTGTCGAGCGCCACGGCGAAGGCTGTGCGTACGGCCTCGTCCTTGAAGATGCCCTTGTTCTCGTTGACGAACATGACGTTCTTCAACACGACCGGGAACTGCTTGACCTGGAACTTCGGGTTGTTGCGGAACGACTCGATGTCAGCGGTGTTGAGGCCGTGCAGGATCATGTCGAGCTGCCCCTGCTCGAGCTGGAGGCGCTGCGTCGAGATGTCCGGGATGATCGAGATGATGGCCTGCTTCATCGCGGGCTTCGGGCCCCAATAGCTGTCGTACCGGCTGAGCACGTAGCGGGTGCCCGGCGTGAACTCCGACAGCGTGTACGGACCGGTGCCGCCGTCGTGGTCCTTCAGCCAGTTCTGCGCGAAGTCGGTGCCCGCGTGGTCGGCGAGGACCTTCGGCGAGACGAGCTTCGGCCCGTACGGAGCGGCGAGGTAGTCGAGGAACGGCGTGACCGGCTTGTCCAGCGTCACGACGAACGTCAGCGGATCGGGGGCGGCCGTCTTGACGACGTCGGCGAGCATGTACGCCGGTGCCGAGTTGACGTCGGTGCGGCGCTTGAAGCTCGCGACGGCGGCCGCGGCGTCGACAGGCGTGCCGTCGTGGAAGGTAACGCCGGAGCGCAACTTGAACGTGTACGTCAGGCCGTCCGGAGACACGGTCCACGACTCGGCGATCGCGCCTTCCTTTTCGCTCGAGTCCGGCTTGTAGCGGATGAGCCCTTCGTACACGCTGGTGACGACCTGGTTGCCTTCGAGTTCGTAGAAGATGTCGGGGTCCGGCACCTGCATGTCGCCGTTGAACGCGAGGTGGATGACGTCGCTTCCTGCGGCGGCCGTCCCCCCCGTGGCCGAGCCGGCTGCGCTCGACGGGCTGGACGTGCTTGAGGTGCAACCGGCAAGCGCGAGCGATAGCGCTACGGCGGCGACAACGGGACGGGTCGAGATGCGAATGCGCATGCGAGTTCCTCTCAGTGCAGGACAGATCCGCCGTTGACACACACGGACTGACCGGTCAGATATCCGGCGGATGGGCTGGCGAGATACGCGACGCAAGCGCCGACGTCTTCGGGGGTGCAGAAACGGCCTGCGGGAATGCCGTCGAGGTACGACGCGCGGACCGCGTCGGGGGTGAGGCCGGTGACGGTGACCTCGCTGGATCGTTCAGCGAGGACCATGTCGGTCTCCGCGGTGCCGGGGCACACCGCGTTGACAGTGATGGAGTCGGCGGCCAGTTCCAGGGCTGCCGATTGCGTGAGGCCGATCACCGCGAATTTCGTGGCGGAGTAGGCGCCCAGGTAGGGAAACGCCTGGACACCGAGCTCCGAGGCGACGTTGACGATGCGGCCGGGGCGGCCGCTTCGACGCATCGCCGCGGCCGCCGCCTGGATGCCGAACATGGTGCCGACGGTGTTGACCTCGAACATCCGGCGCATGTCCGCGGCGCTCGTGTCGACGAGTGGCGCGAGCACGGAGATGCCGGCGTTGTTGACCCACACGTCGAGCGAGCCGAACTCCTCGACCGCCACCCGGGCCAGCTCGGTGGCGGTCGCCTGGTCGGCGATGTCACCGCGGACGGCGACGGCGCGACGGCCGGTCTTCTCCACCAGGGCGACGGTTTCGGCGGCCGCTTCCTCGCTGGAGCTGAAGTTCACGACGACATCGCAGCCACTCTCGGCGAGCGCGACGGCGATGCCCCTTCCTAGCCCGCGGGCAGCGCCCGTCACGACGGCGACGCGGGTCGGGCCGGTCATGCTGGTCAGGCCGGTCATGTTGGTCATGTTGGTCAGGCTGGTCATGCGCCCACCAGCCAGCGGAACCCGGCGAGGTGCCGGGGATCCGTGCCGAAGATGCGCTCCGGGTGCCACTGCACGCCGAGCAACCCGTCCGCCTCGACAGCCTCGATGACGCCGTCCGCACTCCACGCCGTCGCCGTCAGCCCGTTGCCGACCGTCTTGACGGCTTGGTGATGCAGGGAGTTGACGTGCGTCATGCCGCCGAGTGCGAGCGCGGCGAGGCTGTCGGGCTTCGCGTCGATCTCGTGCACCGGTTGGTTCCAGCGCTCTTCGTCGGAGTGACCGTGAAAACCGGCGGACGGCAGGTCCTGGATGAGAGAGCCACCCGCCGCGACGTTGATGAGTTGAACGCCGCGGCAGATGCCGAAGATGCGCGCCCCGCGCGAGCGCGCATCTTCGACACAGGCAATTTCGGCGAGGTCCCGGCCGGCGTCGACTCCGCCGACCTCCGGCACCGCTTCCTCTCCGTACAAATGCGGGTCGACATCCCCGCCACCGGTGACCAGCAGCGCGTCGCACATGGACGCGACCTCAACGGCTCGGTCGACGTGCTCGACCGGGCCCATGGGGACGACGATCGGTGTGGCGCCGACGGCGAGCACCGCGTCGACGTACCCGCGATGCACGGAGTACCGCAGGTCCGGGTCGCGGCCGATCAGGATGGCAACTCGCATGTACGGCTCACACGTCCAGGAGGTAGCGATCGCGTTCCCACGCGGTCACCTGGCCGTGGTAGGAGTCCCACTCGTCGCGCTTCATCTCGACGTACGCCTCGACGAACTGCGCCGGGAAGACCTCGTGAACGAGCGGGTCCTCCTCGAACGCGTCGACGGCCTCGATGAGCGTGCGCGGCAAGCGGGAAGCCTGCGGGCTCGGGGCCACCTTCGCCCAGTCGTACGTGAGCTCCTCGACGGGCAGACCCGGGTCGAGCGCCTTCGCGATGCCCTCCATGCCGGCGGCGAGCATCAACGCCGACGTCAGGTAGGTGTTGGCGGCGCTGTCGACGCCGCGGTTCTCCAGGGCAGGACGGTTGTACGGGAGACGCAACATGCACGAGCGGTTGTTGTCGCCGTACGCCGCCCAGATCGGGGCCCAGGTGACGGAGCCGTCGGGGAGACGGGCGGTCAGCCGCTTGTAGGAGTTGACGGTCGGGTTGGCGACGGCTGCGATGGCGCGCGCGTGCTTCATGATGCCGGCCGTGAAGCCGTAGGCGATCTGGCTCCAGCCCTTGCCGCGCGGGTCGTTCGGGTCGCGGAACAGGTTGGCGCCGGTCTCGATGTTCTCGAGGGACATGTTGAAGTGGTGGCCGGATCCCCAGGCGCTCGTGTACGGCTTGGGCATGAAGCTCGCGAGCAGGCCGAACTCCTTCGCGACCTGCTTGGCCATGAGGCGGAAGAACAGCAGCTTGTCGGCCATCTCGAGCGCCGGCGCGTACTTGAAGTCGAACTCGTACTGCGCGTCCCCACCCTCGGCGTCGAAGCTGAAGACACCGAAGTCGCATTCCTTCATGTACGTGACCATGCGGTCGAGGTACGGCAGCGCGTCGAGCGTGGGCTCGAGGTCGTACGCGGGCGTGGGCTTCATCGAGCCGCTGCGGTTCATCGGCTTGAGGTAACCGGTGGGGTCATCGAGTGACGACGGGTCGAAGACGTAGAACTCTGTCTCGACGCCGAGCTGGAAGTCGAAGCCCGCGTTTGCCGCTTTCTCGAGCTGCCGCTTGAGAATCGAGCGCGAGCACAGGGCGAAGGGCTCGCGGCCGGCGAAGTGCATGTCCGCCGCCATCCAGGCGATCCGCTTGTCCCACGGCAGCACGCGCAGCGTGTCGATGTCGGGCATCGCGACGCACTCGTCCTCGTTGGGCGTCATCACACCGAGGCCACCCATGCCGCGCGGCGTGTAGCGCTCCGAACCGGCCAGCAGGTTCGGCAGGTGGTCGATCGGAACCATCTTCGACTTGCCCCGACCGTTGACGTCGACCCACGCGCCGACGGCGTACTGCACGCCATCGCCGGCAAGTGTCTCCGCGAGAGCCGCGTGCTTCTGATCAATCTTGTTTACGGTGTCCACGAGAAGTAATCCCTCTGTCAGGCAGTCAGGTGTGGGACTGGAGCTATGCCGATGGGAGGTTGTTCGGATCGACCGTGCACCACACGATCGGCAATGGCCTGTGCAGCCATCGCGAGCAGATGCTCACCGAGTTCTTTGGTCGCTTCCGATGGGCGTCCGGTGACGCCGTTCGTCGAAAGCGCGGGGGCCGTGTAGCGGAAGACGAGGTCACCGGTGCGGTCCTCGTCGTCTGCGTCCGCGAGCCTGTCGAGATGTACGAGGTCCGGCGCGATCGCCATGAGCACTGACGTTTCGCCCTTGTTGGCATGGATGTCCGCGCCATCGGACGTGATCGCGGCGAGCACGTCGGGGTGTGAGTCCCACCAGTTGACTGTGCCGACGCGGAGGTCAGGCCGGAACAGCCGCAGGTGATCGGTCGCGATGCCGATGGCGGCGGCGTTGCCGAAGTGTGCGTTGATGAACAGGAGCCGCTTGAGCCCGGAGATCGCGGCCCACTCCGCGTACTGGCGGATCACCTGGGCGAGCAGTTCCGGCGACAGGGACAGCGTGCCTGGCAGGACCGTGCCGTGCCCGTAACTGCACCCGATGGAGATCGCGGGCAGCACGATCGCGTCGCAGAGATCGGCCGCCGCGTTGCAGATCCCGGTCGCGATGATCGTGTCCGTGCCGGTCGGGAGATGAGGGCCGTGTTGCTCGATCGCCCCGACGGGGACGAGGCCGACATGTTCGGTGCCAGGTGCCGGCGACGCAAGATAGGTCAGCTCGGGCCACGCATTGTCACTCCACTGCATCGCGGTACCTCCTGTCGGTGCTGAGGTCCCTTGGAAAGCAAAAAGCCCAAGGGAGGTTGGAATCTCCCGGGCTTTTATCCCTCCGTGTAGCGGCAAGTGGCACCGCCGGCACCTCTCGGACCAGCCGCCGTCCTCGGAGG
Organism: Frankiaceae bacterium; assembly: GCA_030840665.1. Lineage (GTDB taxonomy): Bacteria > Actinomycetota > Actinomycetes > JAVEEB01 > JAVEEB01 > JAVEEB01. Next base: position 7,915 of record JAVEEB010000152.1, read on the forward strand.
ACGACGCGGAACCCTAGGCGCCTTTTCGATATTCGGTTGTGGGTACGGCAGCGACACTAGGAGCGCCATGTGTCACCGACGTTACGTGGGCACATCCGGTGCGTAACGGTTGGAGAGGTTCGATCTCTCACGCCGTCCGAGGCGCGGCGCCACGCGCTCCGGGACAGGTGCACGTTGGCAACGTCGTTGACCCGCCGTTGTAACAAAGCGACTGCACAGTGCAGTCATGCTTCTCCGTTGCCGCCGGGCAGAGCTGGCGGATCCTTCCGGCCCGCCGGCTCCTGATAGTGCGCCCCCGGGCCAGGCGGATCCCGGCGCGGCGGCACCGGGTTCGGCGGCCCTCGGTCGTCGGCTCGCTGCCATCCGAGACGCGCACGAGGGCTGCGACGAATCGGCGCGCCAGTGCCGGGCCCGCATCATCTGGGCGACGAACGGCGCCACACGCGCCGCCGACCCCGCCACCGTCCGCTCGTTGTTGCCGGAGCACGCCAGTGCTGTCAACGAGCTCCTTTTCCGCAACGCGGAGGGTCACATCGCTCACGTGTTCGTGGCGGGACGCCGCCTGCAGGTGGCCGCGGC
>JAVEEB010000211.1 GCA_030840665.1 Frankiaceae bacterium
GGCGAGCAGCTAGCGCGCGAGGATGGACAGGCCCCGCGCGCTCCCGTCGCTCGTACGACTAGACGCGGCTGACGTGGACGTACTTGTAGAGGTACCCGAACCCGTGGCTCAGGTCGACGCCCTCGGGATCCGCCGTGTTGTCGAACAGGCAGAACTGCAAGAACGCGTCACCCACCATCAACGGCTCCCACGGCTGCGGGTGCGGTGAGTCCGGGAAACCCATCTCGCGGAAGACGGTGAACATCTGGATCTGCCAGTGCCCATCGCAGACGACACCTTCGGGGTGGGAGTCGTACCAGGAGCGGGCCAGCATGCTCGTGCCCTGCATGGCCGCCAAGTCGGTCGGCGAGCCGGTGATGCCGCCGCCCTGCTTGAGCGACACCCAGAGGTGCGTGCCGTCGTTGCCGCCGTAGCAGCGGTACTTGGCGATCAACGTCGCCGAGTCGTTCGTGGCCTTCACGTCGTGCACCCACGCCACTTGCGGGTTGTGATAGTCGGCATCCGAGGCCTGCGCGGGCACGGCTGTCCACATGAGCGGCAGCGCGGCCAGTACAGCGAGGAACTTTTTACGCATCTCGTTCCCTCCATCAACGGGCCGACCGTCGGCCGGCCACCGGAAAGTCTGTCCCTCGGCGGGCCTTGCTTTCCAGTAGGCAACTACCTACCTACGCGGGGATTTTCGGTGCGGCGGAACAGCCCCACAGGCCGGATTTGCGAATCGCCCGCCCACAGCAACCCTTTTCACGGACACTGGCTACTCCAACTGCAGCTACGGCTCGGGCCTCCGGGTGCCGAGACATAACTGTCTGCCAAATCACCGACCTGGGCGTGGGCCATGCCGGGATGATCGAAAGGGGCGTGACGTGCGCATCCGCGCCTGTGTTGCCGCCGTCACCGCACTCGCATCTCTGGGCCTCGCAGCCCCCGCCGCAGCGCACGCCGCAGCACCCGCCTCCCCCACCGAAGACACCGTCACCCTGCGCCTGGCGCCGGCCGACGCCACCGCGTACAAGAGCCTGCTTCAGACGCACGGCCTGACCCGCGCCGACCGCGCAGCGCAACTCGCCCGCGCGCTCCCCAGCGCCGCCACCCGCCGGGCCGTCGAGGCCGGCCTCACCTCCCGAGGCCTGCGCATCGTCGGTGAGACGGACTGGACCATCACCGCCGCCGCGGCCGCCCCGATCGCCCAAGGACTCACGGCCGCCGCCAAGGGCCGCGCCATGACCGGCTCGGACACCCCGCTCGCGACCGGCGCCTTCGCCGGGCTCGTCACGCACATCGTCGACAAGACCGCCAGCCACATCCGCAACCACCCGCTCTTCACCCCGGCCGTGGTCGACGGCGCCGGTGTCCGCAGCCTGTACGGCGCCCCCATCGGGCCCGCTACCGCCGCCAGCCAGCTGACCGTCGCCACCATCCAGCTGTCGGGCTGGGACGAATCGGAGATCTCGTCGTACGCCGGCCTGATCGGCGTGCCGGACCCGCGTCCCACCGGTCAGTACCTGTCCGTCTCGGTCCAGGGCGCCGACCCGACCGCGATCGACGCGACCGAGGGCAACGTCGAAGTCGCCCTCGACCAGGAAGCCCTGCTGGCGACGGCGCCGCACCTGCGCCAGCGCGCGTACTTCGCCACCAACGACGGGACCGGCTTCTTCGCCGCCCTCGAGCAGGTCGCGACGGACGCCACCTCCCAGCCGGACCTCGGCATCGCCGCGCTCAGCATTTCCTGGGGCGGCTGCGAGGACCTCAGCCAGCCGGGCGCCCAGGAGTACTACCAGGCCATGGACGCCGCCATCCAGGACGTCGTCGCGGCGGGCGTCACGATCTTCGCGGCCTCCGGCGACGGCGGCGCCCTCGACTGCGGCGCCGACCTGCCGGACGCCGTCGACTTCCCCGCGTCCGACCCGTACGTCATCGGCGTCGGCGGCACCACCGCGGACGCCGCCCTCGGCCAGGAAAAGGCATGGAGCCTCTCCGGCGGCGGCGAGTCGACGCTGTGGCCGCGGCCGGCGTACCAGACCTCGCTCACCCTGCCCGGCACCCACCGCCTCGTGCCGGACATCGCGGCCGTCGGCGACCCCGACAGCGGCTTTTCCATCTACTCGGGCGGGCAGCAGTTCGTCGTCGGCGGCACCAGCCTCGCCTCCCCGATCGCGGCGGCCACCCTCGCGACGAGCCTCGCCTCGCGTGGCTTCACGAGCGGCGTCGGCTACATCAACCCGAACCTCTACGGCGCCCCCGCGTCGTCCTTCCGTGACATCACCGTCGGCAACAACGGCTTCGCCGCCGGTCCCGGGTACGACGAAGTCACCGGCCGGGGTGGGCCGCTGTGGAACCGCCTGCTCACGTCGATCGACGGTTCCCCCGCCCTGACCGCCCCCGTGTACAGCCGCACGCGTCGCATCCCGTTGAAGGTCGCCGTGCCGGCCGGGATGCTGTTCAGTGGGTGGAAGGCCGCGATCACCACCCGGCCGACCTGCGACACGACCGGCGCCGCCGCCGCCCCGACCTCGCTCCTCGTCCCCCGCGACGGCAAGCTTGCGGTGTTCGTGGACGGCCTTGCGTACAACGGTTTTTGCTACGCCGCGACCCGCACCGTGGTCGTCGACTCGGTCGTTCCCGTCGCCACCATCGCCGCCGTGAAGGTGGGCGGCACCCTGCGCATCGCGTGGCGCGGCACCGACAAGGCGCCCAGCAGCGGCGTCGCGTCGTACACGGTCTCTATCAAGCGTTCCGGTACGACGGCGGCGATCTACTCGGCGACCGGTACCGCGCTGCTCGGCAAGAGCGTTACGGGGGTTCGCGGCAAGACGTACACGGTGACCGTGACGGCGAAGGACAAGGCCGGCAACCCCTCGGTCGCGGCGAAGCGCTCGATCGTCTTCTAGGGCCTGGTCACTTCTAGGGCCTGGTCAGAGAAAGACGGCCAGCGCGTAACCGAGACCGGCAACGGCGGCGGCCAGCGGCAGCGCACCCAGCATCGGCCCGCGGCGGCGCGCACGCAGACCCACCACGGCCAGCGGCAACGCGGCGAGCACACCCGCGAAGACGAGCAGCACCGCACCGCGCCCATCCACCGCCGGCGCGTTCCCGTCGAGGTGCGAGAGCAGCACGACGACGGTCAGCAACACGAACGCGGCGCCTTCACACGCGACGCCCGCCCCGAGCAGCAACGCCAACCGCAGGTTCGTCACGCGGGGACGACGTACTCCGCGAGCTGGGCCGCAACATCCTTGTGCACAACGACTTCCAGCAGCGTCCCGTCCGCGGTGTGCTCGGTGGACCGCACCTCGCCGAGCTCGTGGATCTTGCTGACGAGGTCGCCGCGGTCGTACGGCAGCAGCACCCGCAGCGCCACCTGCGGCCGCGGGATGCGGTCCGCGATGACGGCGAGCAACTCGTCCATGCCGGCGCCGGTCTTCGCGGACACGGCGATCGCGTTCTCGCTGCGGACGAGTCTTGCGACGACCTCCGGGTTGGCGAGGTCGGCCTTGTTGACCACGACGATCTCGGTGATCCGCTCGCTGCCGATCTCGGCGAACACGGCCCGCACGGCGGACAGCTGCGCCTCCGGGTGCGCGTCGGATCCGTCGACGATGTGCAGCACCAGGTCGGACTCGCCGACCTCTTCGAGCGTCGAGCGGAACGCCTCGACGAGCTGGTGCGGCAGGTGTCGCACGAAGCCCACGGTGTCGGTCAGCGTGTACAAGCGACCGTCCGCGGTCTCCGCGCGGCGCACCGTGGGGTCGAGGGTCGCGAACAGCGCGTTCTCGACGAGGACACCGGCGCCGGTCAGCTTGTTGAGGATGCTCGACTTGCCGGCGTTCGTGTAACCGGCGATGGCGACGGACGGGATCGAGTGGCGCGTGCGCTCCTGGCGTTTCACCTCGCGTGCGGTCGACATGGCCGCAATTTCGTTGGCCAGCTTGGACTTTCGGGCCCTGATCCGCCGGCGGTCGGTCTCGATCTTCGTCTCGCCGGGACCACGGGTGCCGATGCCGCCGCCGCTGCCGCCGGCGCCACCGCCCTGCCGGGACAGCGATTCACCCCAGCCTCGCAGGCGCGGCAGCATGTACGTCATCTGCGCGAGCTCGACCTGCGCCTTACCCTCGCGGCTCTTGGCGTGCTGCGCGAAGATGTCGAGGATCAGCCAGGTGCGGTCGATGACCTTCACCTTCACGACTTCTTCGAGCTGGCGCAGCTGACCCGGCGAGAGCTCCCCGTCGACGACCACCGTGTCGGCGCCCGTCTCGAGGACGATGTCGCGCAGCTCCTTGGCCTTGCCCGAGCCGATGTACGTCGCCTTGTCCGGCCGGTCCCGCCGCTGCATGATGCCGTCCAGCACCTCGGACCCGGCGGTCTCGGCGAGCGCCGCGAGCTCCTTCAGGGAGTTCTCCGCGTCGGCGAGGGTGCCGTTCGTCCAAACGCCGACGAGCACGACCCGCTCGAGGCGCAGGGCGCGGTATTCGACCTCGGTGATGTCCTCGAGGTCGGTGCGCAGCCCCGCGACGCGGCGGAGCGCGGCGCGATCTTCGAGTTCCTGGCTGACGCGATCATCGGACTCGGCGTCGGCGGTCGTCCACCGGGCGTCCAGCGCGCCGTCCTCGTGGAAGAGGGTGTCGTCGAACGGGGTCTCGTCGAACGGGGTCTCGCCGAAGGCGTCGGCGGGCGTCGGTTGCGGGGTCATAGATGTCATCGTCTCTGTAACGCGGGTGGGCGTGCGGACAGTCCCGGGACGTCAGACAGAGAGCATGCGCGCAACGTTAACCCGCCGGCCGGGCGCCGTCGCCCGCTTTTTGAACGGCAGCGGTTTGGGGGGCCGCGAGCTCCGCCGCCAGGCGCTCGGCCAGCCATTCGTCGTCGATCGTGCCGCTCGCGACGATCTCGGCCGGCCCGGACAGGATGAGCGACCCGTCCGCCTGCTCCGCCACGCGGACGCGACCACCGGGGACGTCCACGTCGTACACGAAAGGTCGTGGCGGTGACCACCAGCGCGCAGCCGCGACGGCAGCGGCGCACGTACCCGTGCCGCAGGACTGCGTCTCCCCCGCCCCGCGTTCGCGGACGCGCATCGCGATGCGGCCCCGGCCGCGCCCGACGACGAACTCGTAGTTGACCCCGTTCGGGAAGGCGCCCGGCGGGTCGACGGTCGGCATGTCCAGCAGGTTGCCCGCGTCCTGGAGGTCGCTCACGGGGACGACGACGTGCGGGTTGCCCATCGAAACGCTTGTGCCGCTCCAGGAACGACCGTTCGCACGCACGGTCACCTGGCCGAGGTCCAGCAGTTCGGGGACGCCCATGTTGACCGAGATGTCGCCCTCTTCGGGCACGCAGATCGTCTTCACGCCGGCCCGCGTCGCGACCGCGAATTCGCCGGTCTTTGCCAGGCCCTCCTGGACGAGGTAGCGCGCGAAGACGCGAATGCCGTTGCCGCACATCTCGGCGATGCTGCCGTCGCCGTTGCGGTAGTCCATGAACCATTCGGCAACGTCGGCCTGCCCGGCGACCTCAGGGACAGAACGAGTCGGTACGACGTGCAGGACGCCGTCCCCGCCGATGCCACCGCGGCGGTCGCACAGGACCCGCACCAACGCCGGCGAGACGTCGAGCAGCCCGTCGTGGTCCGGGAGGATCACGAAATCGTTGCGGGTGCCATGACCCTTGAGGAACTGCACGCGCCGATCCTATGTCGCCGACGCCAGCTTGCGGCTGCTACGGCGCGGTCCGCACAGGTGCAGCCCTTGCGATTGACCCCCAGGTGAAGGTCACGTTGCAACCGCCGCGACCATCCGCCGCGATGGCGGCATCGATCGACTGATCGCCCGTCAAGCTGCCCGAAGCGGAGCACGTGTGTGATCGCTCTGCGCATGCCGTAGTGATGCCAAGGAAACCGAAGTGATCGAACATCGTCACGATGGCGGCGGTGGCGCGCGGCAGAGCCAGTGGGGTTGACCAACAAGCGATCGCTGTCGCGGAGGTCCCGGCGGTCGCGACGCACGGCAGCGACCTGAACGAATCCGCGTCGGGGAAGCCGTGAGGGTCGGACAGCGCGCTGATCGCCAAGTCAACGGGGTCGGACGTGACCGTAGCCGAATATGTGGTGATCATCGCCGGCCCCGGCGAGGATTCGTCCACCCCATCGTCCTGAGCAATTCCGACGCCGGCCAACCCACCGACGGCCATCAGTGTGACAACGCTCAAGGGCCCGACCCGTGCCCAAACGGGTCGGCGGGCGCGCCTGCGAGTCGCGACATGCAACAGGAGGCAGGCGGTGATGACCCACGCCGCCAACTCGACGCGCAGCCAGGGGATGCCCCCGTGCCGCGGCGACAGGACGAGTGCGCCGAGTGCTCCCGCGAGGGCGACGGCGTATGCGGTCCAGCCCACGCGGCCTGGAATCGGCTTGCCCAGCCACGACGTGGCGGGCGGAACTGTCGTGGCGACTTCAGCGACTTCAGGATCCACCACGCTTGATCATCGGGCGTTCGGCGCACTCTATTGAGTTATCCGCTCCCTTTGATTCACTGATCCGCGACGCGTCATGGCGTGACGGGTGGTCATGCCGATGGCGTGGGGCCTTCGCGCGCACTCGGGTCGAAGAATTCGTAGCGGCCGCTGCCCCGCCCGCGCTCTTTCGCCTGGTACATGGCGGTGTCCGCATCGCGCACCAGGTCGACCGCCGAGGCGCCCGGGTCGGAGGTGGTCGTGATGCCGACGCTGGCATTGATGTGCACGACGTGCCCCTCGTGGGCGAAAGGCTCGGCGAGCGCGCGGCCGATCCGCTCGACGATCGCCCGCGCATCCTCGGCCGCTGCCACGCGGTCACACAGCATCACGAACTCGTCGCCGCCGAACCGCGCCAGCGTGTCACTGCGCCGCGCGCAGCGATCGAGCCGCTCCGCCACCTCCCGCAGCAACCAGTCGCCGAACACGTGACCGAGGCTGTCATTGATGACCTTGAACCGGTCGAGGTCCAGGAACAGCACCGCGATGGTGCCGGGTGAGCGGTGCAATCGAACAAGGCTCTGATCAAGCCGGTCGAGCAGCAGCACCCTGTTGGCCAACCCGGTCAGGGGATCACGGACCGCCTGCTCCGCGAGGGCGAGCTCCGCGCGCTTGCGATCCGTGATGTCGCGCGTGACCACGAGGATGCCGGTGACGACCTCCCCATCGGCCTCGGCGACGAAGCGGGACTCATAGAAGCTGCCGGCCGTCTCATGTTCGAGCCGGGTCGGTTCGCCGCTGTCGAGCACGCGGCGCAAGGCCGCGAGCCACGCGCCGAGCACTGTGTCGTCGCGGCCCATCTCGGCGTCGGTCCTGCCGACGATGTCTTCCGCGGCGGCACCGTGTATGAGCGCCGCCGCCGGATTGACGTACACGTAGCGCAGGGAGGTGTCGAGGCGGCCGATCCCGTCGGGCGAGGTGGCCAGCACGGTCGCAAGTTGACGTCGTACCAGAAGATCATCGGTGACGTCGCGACTCAGGCCGAAGGTGCCGACGACGGTGCCGTCCCGCCCGCGTAACGGCATCTTGTTCGTCAGGACGTAGGTCGGTGGCCGGTCGGGCCACGTTTGTCGTTCGAGGGCGTTGATCAGCGGTGTCCCGGTGCTGATGATGGCCTGTTCGGCGGTGAACGCCGCAGACGCTTCCGCGTCCGTGAAGAGGTCGAAGTCGGTCTTGCCGATGAGGTCGGCCTCGCAGGTCACCTGCAGGCCGCGCAACTCTGCCCGTGGCTTCATGGCGGCGGCGATGACCCCGGCGCTGACGCGAACGAACCGGCTGGCGCCGTCCTTGAAGTACGCGTGATCCATCGTCGCGGCCAGCAGGTTCGCGAGGCAGATCTGGTCCCACTGTTCAGGATCGAGGTCTTCGAGGTTGGCCGCCACCACGACAGACTAACCGTCACACCTGATGGCGGTGAGGCAACCGCGCACCTTGAAACGCCGATCGCTGTGAGCAAGATCACTGCGCTCCACGATCAACATCCCGGCTACTTTGCCGACAGTTGGAGGTCAATGATCACGAGGCCGCGCCGATAACACGCCCATGACTTTGTCGTGGCGATCCCACCTGCCTGCGCCCCTTCGATGGCTCCACGAGAACGCCCAGCGCGTCGCCGTCCGGATCCTGGCCGTCGTCGCCCTCTTTGCCGTGGCCTCAGGGGTCATCGGGGTCACCGCCATCGGCGCCCTCGGCCAGCTGCGGGCGAACGTGCAACGCCTCGCGGCGGACGGCGTCCACGCCGGTCAGACGCTCGGGGACCTGCGCGCGGCAACGGCCGAGTCGCAGTTCGCGACGATCAGCCTGGCGCTGGCGGGCAGCGTCAACGAACGGGCGAGTTGGGAAGAGCGCCTGGCCGCTCTTGACGCGCAGACCGACGCGGCCGCCGCGGCGTATGCCGCCACCGGTGTCGACGCCGCTGACCTCGCGACGTTCACGACCCAGCTGGCCGCGTTCCGGCTGCACCGCGGGGCGGCGCTCCGTCTGGCCGGATCGAGCACGGTCTCGACCGTCGCCAAGACGATCGGGTCGGCGATCGACGCCGACATCAACGCGATGGCAACCACTCTCGACACGCTGACCGCCGTCACGGCGAAACTGGCCGACACCCGGACGACGCAGTCCAGGGACGCGTACGACACCGGTAGGACCACTCTCGTTACCACGCTCATCATTGCGACCCTCGTCGCTCTTGCTGCGGGCCTGATGGTCGCCCGGTCCATCGGCCGGCCGCTGCGTCGCTTCATGACCGTCCTGGAGCGGGTGCGTGCCGGTGACCTCACGGTGCGGCCCGAGTCGGGGGCCGGCGGCGAGATCGGCCAGATGGGCGAATCCCTCGACCTGACACTGGCTCAGCTTCGGGACGCCTTCCTTTCCGTCAACGTGGCGAGCACGACCCTGACGTCGTCCGCCGCGAACCTGCATGCGCTGGCCGGCACGCTGTCCGACAGTGCGGAAGCCACGAACTCCGAAGCCCACCGCGCGTCAGCCGCCATTGAAGAAGTGAGCCGCAACGTCGACCTCGTTGCGTCCACGTCGGAGGAGCAGACGGCCGGCATGCGCGAGATCGGCGGGAGCGCGTCGTCGTTGGCGTCCGACGGCGACCGGGCAACGGCCCTCTCGCGGGAGACCGTCCACGCCATGGCCAACCTGCACGCGTCGAGCGAGCGCGTGTCGTCCGTGGCGACGTTGATCTCGCAGATCGCGGAGCAGTGCCACCTGTTGGCCCTCAACGCGACGATCGAAGCCGCGCGCGCCGGGGACGCCGGTCGCGGGTTCTCGATCGTGGCGACGGAGGTCAAGGACCTGTCGTCGAGTACGTCCCAAGCTGCCAAGGAGATCGCGAACCTCGTCGCCGACATGCGCCTCGCGGCCACCGACGCGTCGCGCAAGGTCGAGGCGGTCGAGGTCATCATCGAGACCATTCGCCAGCACCAGCTCGTCGTGGCGTCCGCCGTCGAGGAGCAGACGTCGGCGGGGGCGTCGGTGGCGCAGAACATGGCGTACGTCGCTGTCGCCGCACGCGAACTCGCCGCCGGGGTCGCGACGGTTGCGAACGCAGCAAGGGCAACAGCGGAGGGTACGACGCAGGCGCGCGAAGCGGCGGAGCTCGTGAACGCGACGGCCGACCAACTCCGGGCCACGGTCGCCACACTGACGCTGTAGTCACGTCTCGGCTTCTCGCGAGGCCGGCTTCCCTTACACGTGCGGCGCGAGGGCGAGCGCCGCCGCGTCGATCAGCTCCGGCCCGAACGGCAGCCACGAAATGCGCGGGTCACGGCGGAACCAGGACAGCTGCCGGCGGGCAAAGCGGCGCGTCGTCTGGGCGGTCGTCGATTTCGCGACCTGCTCGTCGTACACGCCGTCCAGGTATTGCAGGACCGGCGCGTAGCCGAGGGCCCGCACGGCGGTGACCCCGTCGCGGAGCCCGCGGTCGGCGAGGCCCCGCACCTCGTCGACGAAACCCTGCTCCCACATGTGCTCCACGCGCCGGGCGATGCGCTCGTCGAGCACCTCGTACGGGATGTCGATGCCGAGCTGCACAGTGGGCGCGACGAGGTAGCGGTACTCGGGCAGGCGCGCCGACCAGAGCTCGCCCGTCAGCTCGATCACTTCCAGCGCCCGGACGATGCGGCGCCCGTTGACGGGGTCCATGTTGCCGGCGGCGGTCGGGTCCACGGCGCGCAACCGCTCATGCAGCGCGACCGAGCCCTGCAACGCCAACTCGTCCTCGAGTCGCTGCCGGATCGCCGCGTCCGTGCCGGGGAACTCGAGGTCGTCGAGGGCGGCCCGCAGGTACAGCCCGGACCCGCCCACGAGGATCGGCACCCGCCCGCGGCCCTGGATGTCGGCGATCGCCGCCCGCGCGAGTGACTGGTATTCGGCGACGCTCGCGGTCTGCGTCACGTCCCAGATGTCGAGCAGGTGATGCGGGATGCCGCGGCGCTCGGCGATGGTGAGCTTGGCGGTGCCGATGTCCATGCCGCGGTAGAGCTGCATGGAGTCCGCGTTGATGACCTCGCCGTCGAACCGCTCGGCCAGCGCGATCGCGAGGTCGGACTTGCCGGCGGCCGTGGGGCCGACGACCGCCACGATCGGTGTCACGTCGCCCGCCGCCAGTCGGCGACGAAATAGCCGACGCCGTACGGGGCTTCGTCGTACGACACCCGCGCTTCCCAGTCGGCGTCCCCCAGCAGGCCCGCAGCGAGCCGCCAGGCCGGCCACCCGGCGACTCCCAACGAGCGGGCCAGGTCGACGTCGAGCGCCGCGAGCCGCCGCGGGTCCCCGCTCGCGAGCGCCGCGGAGACGGCGGCATCGAACGGCTCCGCGCGCGCGTCCAGGTAGCCGGGAGCTTTCAGGGAACGGCTCGGCGCCCCGTCGCCCATGACCAACAAGGCGGTACGCGCGTGGTCATCACCGCCGGCGATGAACCCGTCGCCGTCGTGGATCGAGATCCCGCGCTGCGGCCCCGACCAACCCGACAGGCGCAGCAGCCAGGCCCCGACGGTCAGCGACAACGGCAGCCGCGCGTCCGACCCGGAGAAACCGAACTCGTCCCCCGCGCCCAGGACGGTGACGAAAGCCTCGTCCGCCACTCCGAAGCCGCCCAATGAGCCCTCCGCGGGCGCGCCGAAGACGTGCGTCGACGGGCCGGGGCCGATGACGAGGACCTCGTCGCAATCCGCCGTCGCCGCCCGGATCGATTCGACACAGAGCGCGCGCAGGTCATCGAGCTCGGCCGCGGCCCCGACGGAGGCCGCGGGGATCAACAATGGTGGGTGCGGGCAGAAGCTCGCGGCGATGATCGGCACGACGGTGACCTTACGAGATCCCGCCCGGCCCGCCGGTCACGAGAAGGGTGCAGGCGCGTACATGGACATCCTCGAGTCCGGGATGGACCGCCCCGATCGGCCGCGGTCGCGCCCCCGGACGAGCGCGGTCGCGGCTTTGGCGATCGTCGTCGCGGGCGGCGCCTACTGGCTGCACCAGCCGGACCACAATGGCCCACCTCCCGTGGCCGTTGTCGCCACCCCGACGCCGACACCGAAGGTCACCCGCAGCGTCGCGCCGACTGAGCCGAGCTATCCGTTCGTGCTGAAGGCCAAGCCGTTCCTCCTGTGCCCCGCGTTCCTCGACTCCGTGGAAACCCTCACGTCGGGCGAGATGGGCCTCACGCTCATCTCGGACAAGCGCACCAGGACGATGCGCGACGTGCTCTACCACGCCCGAACGGGCGCCGGCACGGTCCGCGTCCATGCGCAGTGCGGGCCCATCCAGTGGGGCCCGCTGGTCGGCCAGCACGTCGGCGACGCGAACGGCGACTACATCGACGTCGGCGCCCGCCGCAACGAGCCGAGCGGGCCTCGCGATTCGGTCGCGATTTTCCGCGCCGACAACGCCGACGGCTGGTACCGGATCGAGGCCGGCGGCCCCGACGGGCGACTCGGTGACGGCGCGACCCTGCCGAACCTGATGGCCACGATCGCGCACACACCGCTCATCAACTTCAAGCCACCGGGCGCCGCCGGCCAGGACTGATCCGCCGAGATTGACCGGCGCCGAACCCAACCGAACGCCCGTCCACCCGGTAGACATCTGTGTGAGCGCGGGGACTGCGGGGCTAGCAACGGTGGGGATGGCTGTGGTGACGAGGGATGGGGCGCCCCCGGACGATGGCGATGGATTCACGCGCTGGCTCGACCCACACCTGTCCGCGATGCGCACCTTGT
>JAVEEB010000273.1 GCA_030840665.1 Frankiaceae bacterium
CTGTCCGCGGTGGGTCAGTCGTTCCTGGCGGGCCAGCTGACCTACATGCGGGAGCTGACACTGCTGCTGGCGCCGAACATCAATTCGTACAAGAGATATGTCGAAGGGTCCTTCGCTCCGACGGCCCTGCGGTGGGGCCGCGACAATCGCACGTGCGGCTTCCGGCTGGTGGGGCACGGCCCGTCGTTGCGGCTGGAGAACCGCGTTCCCGGCGGTGACGTCAACCCCTATCTCGCGACCGCGGCGGTCATCGCGGCCGGCCTCGCGGGGATCCAGGAGGGGCTGGAGATGGAGCCGGCGTTCGTCGGCAACGCGTACGAGAGCGAGTCCGCGCGGGTGCCGTCGAGCATGCCGGAGGCGCTCGCGCTGTGGGAGTCGAGTGCCTTCGCGCGGTCTGTCTTCGGCGACGACGTGGTCGACCACTACGCCCACATGGCGCGGACGGAGATCGCGGCGTACGGTCGCGCGGTGACCGACTGGGAGCGCTACCGGGGGTTCGAACGTCTGTGACCACAGTGTCGACCAGTGACGCGGCGTACGACGTCATCAATCCCGCAACGGAGCAGATCGTCCGCACGGTGGCCATGGCGGACGCGGCCGCAGCCGACGCCGCCATCGTCCGTGCCCGAGGCGCCTTCGATTCGTGGAGGCGTATTGCTCCCGCCGACCGTGGGCGGCTGCTGCGGCGCTTCGCCGAGCAGGTCGACGCGCACCTGGAAGAGCTGGCGCAGCTCGAGGTGGCGAACGCGGGCCACACGATCTCCAACGCCCGTTGGGAAGCCGGCAACGTCCGCGACGTGCTGACCTACTACAGCGCGGCACCCGAGCGCCTCTTCGGCCGGCAGATCCCGGTCGCGGGTGGTGTCGACATCACGTTCAAGGAGCCGCTCGGCGTCGTCGGCGTGATCGTGCCGTGGAACTTCCCCATGCCCATCGCGGGTTGGGGTTTCGTGCCCGCGCTCGCCGCCGGCAACACGGTCGTCCTCAAACCCGCCGAGCTGACGCCGCTCACTGCGATGCGGCTGGGTGAGCTTGCGCTCGACGCAGGCATCCCGGAGGGCGTCTTCACCGTCCTGCCCGGCAAGGGGTCGATCGTGGGTCAGCGGTTCGTCGACCACATGGACGTCCGCAAGATCGTCTTCACCGGCTCCACCGAGGTGGGCAAGGCGGTCATGGCGGGGTGCGCGCAGCACGTCAAGCGCGTCACCCTCGAGCTCGGCGGCAAGAGCGCCAACGTCGTGTTCGCCGACAGCGACCTCGAAAAGGCGGCGGCAACCGCGCCGTACGCCGTCTTCGACAACGCGGGCCAGGACTGCTGCGCGCGCTCGCGGATCCTCGTCGAGCGCCGGGTGTTCGACCGCTTCATGGAGCTGCTCGAACCAGCAGTGCAAGGTGTACGGGTCGAGGACCCCGGCCTCGACACCGCGGAGATGGGCCCACTCATCTCGCGCAAGCAGTGGGACACGGTCGCGTCCTACGTGCCCGACGATGCGCCGGTCGCGTTCCGCGGCAGTGCGCCGGAAGGGCCGGGTTTCTGGTTCGCGCCGACGGTGCTGACGCCGGCCGACCCGCGAGATCGGGCGGTGACGGAGGAGATCTTCGGGCCGGTCGTGTCGGTCGTGCCGTTCGAGGACGAAGCCGACGCGATCCGCCTGGCGAACGACGGCCCGTACGGGCTCTCGGGCTCCATCTGGACGAACGACCTCGGCCGCGCCTTCCGCGTCGCGCGGGGGATCGAGACCGGCAACCTGTCGGTCAACAGCCACTCGTCGGTGCGCTATTCGACGCCGTTCGGCGGCTTCAAGTCCTCCGGGCTAGGCCGCGAGCTCGGCCCCGACGCGCTCGACTCGTTCACGGACGTCAAGAACGTTTTTCTCGCAACGGAAGGATGAGTTGATGACCCAGGCCGCCGGCCAGCCAGCTGCCCAGAACGCCGAGGCCGCCGCCGAGAGTGTCGTCAGGCGGCTGGTTGACCGCGTCGCCGTGATCACCGGCGGCGGCAGCGGCATCGGCCTGGCGACGGCCCGCCGGTTCGCCGCCGAGGGCGCCAAAGTCGTGGTGGCGGACGTGGACGCGACGTCGGGTCAGGCCGCGGCGGACGAGGTTGGCGGCACGTTCGTGCAGGTGGACGTGACGAATCCCGAGCAGGTCGAGGCGCTCTTCGCGACCGCCGTCTCGACGTACGGCGGCCTGGACATCGCCTTCAACAACGCCGGCATCTCCCCGCCCGACGACGACTCGATCCTGACCACCGGGCTGGAGGCTTGGCGGCGCGTACAAGAGGTCAACCTCACGTCGGTCTTCCTGTGCTGCAAGGCAGCGATCCCGCACATGCAGGCGCGCGGCCGCGGCTCGATCATCAACACCGCCTCGTTCGTCGCGCGGCTCGGGGCGGCGACGTCGCAGATCTCGTACACGGCCTCGAAGGGTGGCGTGCTCGCGATGTCGCGGGAGCTCGGCGTGCAGTTCGCCCGGGAGGGGATTCGCGTCAACGCGCTGTCGCCGGGCCCGGTCAACACGCCGCTGCTGCAGGAGCTGTTCGCCAAGGACCCGGAACGCGCGGCCCGCCGGCTGGTGCACATCCCGATGGGCCGCTTCGCGAGGCCGGAGGAGATCGCCGCGGCGGTCGCGTTCCTGGCGTCGGACGACTCGTCGTTCATGACCGCGTCGGAGTTCCTCGTCGACGGCGGCATCTGCGGCGCCTACGTGACCCCGCTGTAAGGCGGTCCAGCCCTCAGCGGGATCGAGTGAGTCGCGCGGGGCCGGCATCGTGCGCGCCGGAGGGCCGGTTTGCGGCTGCCACGGCAAGTCCGTATGCTCGCCCGTACCGAAGACCGCCGGTCGCCGTCACAAGACGGCAGAAGGCTCCGCATAGCGGACGACCAGCGCAGGTGTGAGCGAGATCTCGTCGCCGTGACTCATGTCATGGCAGGAGCCCCGTGCGCATCCGCGCCGGGGCTGTTTCGTTGTCCGGGGCCGGAAGGCCGGCACAGATGGAAAGGATCCTTCGATGGCACGCGCCGAGAAGGCAACCGCGGTCACTGAGATCACGGATGCACTGCGCTCGTCGTCGGCGATCGTCCTCACCGAGTACCGCGGCCTCACCGTCGGCCAGCTGAAGGGCCTTCGCCGGTCCCTCAGCGGCAACGCGACCTACACGGTCGCCAAGAACACGCTGACGAAGATCGCCGTACGCGGAAGCGACATCCCCGCTGACGAAGCGAGCAAGATCGAAGCATTGCTGGAAGGGCCGACCGCGATCGCGTTCGTCTCGGGAGATGCAGTGACGGTGGCAAAGGGCCTTCGTGACTTCTCCCGCGCCAACCCGTTGCTGGTGATCAAGGGCGGGATCTTCGAGAACCGCGCCGTCACCCCTGACGAGATCCGTCGCCTCGCCGACCTCGAGTCGCGCGAGGTGCTGCTCTCCAAGGCCGCTGGTGCGGCTCTTGCAGTGCTGCAGAAGGCCATCTCCACCATCGCTGCCCCGCTCTCGCAGATGGCGCGCCTCGCGGCCGCCCTGCAGGACGCCGCCGCGAGCAACCCGTCCCTGCTGGCAGCCGGCCCCGCGCCGACGCCCGCTGCGGCCGACGCAGTCGAGGCAGTCGAGGCAGCCGACGCTGCACCGGCAGCCGAGGATGACGCCACTGTGACCGAGGCTCCGGCCGAGGCCGAGACGGACACCACCGCCGAAGTGGCGACCGAGGCTCCGGCCGACGTCCCCGCTGACGCTTCCGCGGAGGCGGCCCCCGCGGCCACCAACGCGACAGACAGCGAATAACCCCGACCCGCTTGCCGGCCTGACGGGCCGGGACGCACAACGAAAGGAACGCCTTCCATGGCGAAGCTCAGCACCTCAGAGCTGCTCGACGCGTTCAAGGAACTGACGCTGATCGAGCTCTCTGAATTCGTGAAGCAGTTCGAAGAGACCTTCGGCGTCACCGCTGCAGCACCGGTTGCGGTTGCCGCAGCTGGTGGCGGTGGCGGCGGCGCTGCCGCCGAGGTTGCCGAGGAGCAGGACGAGTTCGACGTCATCCTCGAGGCCGCCGGCGACAAGAAGATCCAGGTCATCAAGGAGGTGCGCACGCTCACGTCCCTCGGTCTCAAGGAGGCCAAGGACCTCGTCGACGGCGCTCCCGCCAAGGTGCTGGAGAAGGTCGCGAAGGACGCTGCCGACAAGGCGAAGGCCGCCCTCGAAGGCGCCGGCGCCACGGTTTCCGTCAAGTAGTACGCGCTCCGACGCCGAGGGGCGGCGCACCGAACGGTGCGCCGCCCCTCGCGTGCGCATGTGCGGCCCCGGCCGTGCACGTCGTACAGGCTGCTCTTCCTCGTCGACCGCCCCTCTGCTGTCCTCGTCCCCATGCCTGAGCCCCGCGGCAACCCAGTGAAATGCGCCCGATGTCCTTGACGGCCCCTTCGGCCGCGGGCATCCTGGCACGCAGCGGTGACAACGGAAACTGCGCCCTTGGGGCGTCCCTCGACAGCGGTGTAGCGAGCGGCTACACTGCCCTTTTGCGCTGTCCTCGTAACCTCCTCGCTTGCAGGAGTGTCCCGCGGCGTGCGCGCACATCTCCACCTCGGTGCGGTCCATAGCGACTTCGCGAGCCTCGGAAGGACCTGTCTTGGTTGTCTCGCGCACGAATCGTTTCTCTTTTTCCAAGCTGCGGGAGCCATTGGAGGTTCCCAACCTCCTCGCCCTGCAGACCGACTCATTTGACTGGTTGCTCGGCAACGCCATCTGGAAGTCGCGTGTCGACACCGCCGTAAAGGCCGGCCGCACGGACGTCCCGAACATCTC
The DNA here is from genome assembly GCA_030840665.1 of Frankiaceae bacterium. GTDB lineage: Bacteria > Actinomycetota > Actinomycetes > JAVEEB01 > JAVEEB01 > JAVEEB01. Next base: position 4,796 of record JAVEEB010000273.1, read on the forward strand.
CGGTCTCGAAGAGATCTTCTCCGAGATCAGCCCGATCGAGGACTTCTCGGGCACCATGTCGCTCTCGTTCCGCGACCACCGTTTCGAGCCGCCGAAGTACACGCTCGACGAGTGCCGCGAAAAGGACATGACGTACTCGGCCCCGTTGTTCGTGACGGCCGAGTTCATCAACAACGCCACTGGTGAGATCAAGAGCCAGACGGTGTTCATGGGCGATTTCCCGCTGATGACGCCGAAGGGCACGTTCATCATCAACGGCACCGAGCGGGTCGTCGTGTCGCAGCTCGTCCGCTCGCCGGGCGTCTACTTCGACCGCACCCTCGACAAGGCCACCGACAAGGAAGTCCTGTCGGTCAAGGTCATCCCGAGCCGCGGAGCCTGGCTCGAGTTCGAGGTCGACAAGCGCGACACCGTCGGTGTCCGCATCGACCGCAAGCGCCGCCAGTCGGTCACCGTCCTCCTCAAGGCCCTCGGCTGGGACGACGCCCGCATCCTCGAGCGCTTCGGTGCGTACGAGTCGATGCGCGTCACCCTCGAGAAGGACCACACCACCACGCAGGACGAGGCGCTACTCGACATCTACCGGAAGTTGCGCCCTGGCGAGCCGCCGACGCGCGAGTCCGCGCAGACGCTCCTCGACAACCTGTACTTCAACCCGAAGCGCTACGACCTGGCGAAGGTTGGTCGCTACAAGATCAACCGCAAGCTCGGTGTCGATGGCGGCATCTATGCGGGCGTGCTGACCGAGGAAGACATCGTCGCGACGATCGAATACCTCGTGAAGCTGCACGCGGGGGAGCAGGGCTTCGAGACCGACGACATCGACCACTTCGGCAACCGCCGTCTCCGCACGGTCGGCGAGCTGATCCAGAACCAGGTCCGCCTGGGTCTGGCCCGCATGGAGCGCGTCGTCCGCGAGCGCATGACCACGCAGGACGTCGAAGCGATCACGCCGCAGAGCCTCATCAACATCCGGCCCGTCGTCGCCTCCATCAAGGAGTTCTTCGGCACGAGCCAGCTGTCGCAGTTCATGGACCAGACCAACCCGCTCGCCGGCCTGACGCACAAGCGTCGCCTGTCGGCTCTCGGCCCGGGTGGCCTTTCCCGTGAGCGCGCCGGCTTCGAGGTCCGCGACGTCCACCCGAGCCACTACGGCCGCATGTGCCCGATCGAGACCCCTGAAGGCCCGAACATCGGCCTGATCGGCTCGCTCGCCACGTACGCGCGGATCAACGCGTTCGGGTTCGTCGAGACGCCGTACCGCAAGGTCATCGAGGGCATCGTGTCCGATGACGTCGACTACCTGACGGCCGACGAAGAGGACAAGCACGTCCTCGCGCAGGCCAACGCGCAGGTCAACGACGACGGCACCTTCATCGAGCCGCGCGTCCTCGTCCGCCGTAAGGGCGGAGAGGTCGACTACGTCATCCCGACGGACATCGACTACATGGACGTCTCTCCTCGCCAGATGGTGTCCGTGGCGACGGCCATGATCCCGTTCCTCGAGCACGACGACGCGAACCGCGCGCTCATGGGCTCCAACATGCAGCGCCAGTCCGTGCCGTTGCTCCGCAGCGAGGCGCCGCTCGTCGGCACTGGCCAGGAGCTCCGGGCAGCTGTCGACGCCGGTGATGTCGTCATCGCCGAGCAGGCAGGTGTCGTCGAGGACGCGACCGCCGAATACATCACCGTCATGCACGACGACGGCACGCGCCGCACGTACCCGGTCGCGAAGTTCCGCCGCTCCAACCAGGGCACGAGCTTCAACCAGCGGGTCATCGTCGACGAGGGTGACCGCGTCGACGCCGGCATGGTCCTCGCCGACGGCCCGTGCACCGACCAGGGCGAAATGGCCCTCGGCAAGAACCTCCTCGTGGCATTCATGCCGTGGGAAGGCCACAACTACGAAGACGCGATCATCCTGTCGAGCAAGATCGTCGAGCGCGACATCCTCTCCTCGATCCACATCGAAGAGCACGAAGTCGACGCCCGCGACACCAAGCTCGGCCCGGAAGAGATCACCCGCGACATCCCCAACGTCTCGGAAGAGATCCTCGCGGACCTCGACGAGCGCGGGATCATCCGCATCGGTGCCGACGTCACGACCGGCGACATCCTGGTCGGCAAGGTCACGCCCAAGGGCGAGACCGAGCTCACCCCGGAGGAGCGCCTGCTGCGCGCCATCTTCGGTGAGAAGGCGCGCGAAGTGCGCGACACCTCGCTGAAGGTTCCGCACGGCGAGTCGGGCAAGGTCATCGGCGTCCGCGTGTTCACCCGCGAGGACGGCGACGAGCTGCCCCCCGGTGTCAACGAGCTCGTGCGGGTGTACGTAGCCCAGAAGCGCAAGATCACGCACGGTGACAAGCTTGCCGGCCGTCACGGCAACAAGGGCGTCATCGCGAAGATCCTGCCCATCGAGGACATGCCGTTCCTCGAGGACGGCACCGCCGTCGACATCGTGCTCAGCCCGCTCGGTGTGCCCAGCCGAATGAACATCGGCCAGGTCCTCGAGACCCACCTCGGTTGGGTCGCGAAGTCCGGCTGGGACGTCACCGGCAACAAGGAGGCATGGGCCCAGCGCCTCGTCTCCGTCGGCGCCGGCAAGGTCGCCCCAGGCACCCCGCTCGCGACGCCCGTCTTCGACGGTGCCCGCGAAGAGGAGATCTCCGGCCTTCTCGACAGCACGATTCCGAACCGCGATGGCATCTCGCTGGTCGGCGCCAACGGCAAGGCCCGTCTCTTCGACGGCCGCACCGGTGAGCCGTTCCGCGAGCCGATCTCCGTCGGTTACCTCTACATCCTGAAGCTGCTCCACCTCGTCGACGACAAGATCCACGCGCGCTCGACGGGCCCGTACTCGATGATCACGCAGCAGCCGCTGGGTGGTAAGGCGCAGTTCGGTGGTCAGCGTTTCGGCGAGATGGAGGTCTGGGCCCTCGAGGCCTACGGCGCCGCGTACGCGCTCCAGGAACTGCTGACGATCAAGTCCGACGACGTGCTCGGCCGCGTGAAGGTCTACGAGGCCATCGTCAAGGGCGAGAACATCCCCGAGCCCGGCATCCCCGAGTCCTTCAAGGTGCTCATCAAGGAGATGCA
>JAVEEB010000351.1 GCA_030840665.1 Frankiaceae bacterium
GAGTCATTTCGCAACGAGATCGACCCGCGTTGACGGCTGACGGGCTGGTGCATTCAAACTCGCTGTAGGCGAGGGGCGCCCGGCCATGTGGGGCTACAGCGGTTTGGTGATGACGATGATGCCCATCTGCCCGAAGGGCGCGAGCCGTCGCCGACATTCGAGTACGCGGTCGATGCGGTCGCCGACGCGCGAAAGGGGATTGTCCGCTTCGGGAAACAGAAGGCTCGACGCCGCGTTCGTGAACATCGACGCGAGGTTGACGGGTCTGATTCCGACGTGAGCGAAGGTGTCGTGCATCCATCGCACGTCCTTCGGCGTGAGCGGCCACTCGTCGTCGGAGTGCGCGCTGCGGACAAACTTGTGGAATGCCAGCGTGACCGGATGACTCATCGGCTCCCAGAACACCATGCGCCCCCCTGGTTTGAGGTTGCGATTGTAGGCTTCCAGCAGGAACGCCCGGAAGTCCAGGTGGTGGAGCACCGCGAACCCGCAGACCACGTCGAAGTCGCCCTCGACCGGCTGGTGGGCGGAGTGCACGCGGAAGTCGAGTTCTCCCGGGACGCCGTAGTCCCGTTGGGCCTTGTAGACGTAATGCTCGGAGATGTCGTAACCCAGCACGTAACGTGCTCCGAGCTGCTTGACGAGGTTTGTGTAGTAGCCCGGCCCGCAACCGACGTCGAGCACCCGCCCCTCATCACCCATGCCTGCAGCGATTACGCTGAACATCGTGTCCCACCCGCGCTGCGTGGTCGGTCCGTGCACGATGTGCGAAAAGCGGATCTGCCACTCCGCGTTGTTGCGCGTCATCGCGTCGTCCGCATAAGCCTCCCGCTCACGACGGTCGCGCTCCTCGATCGGCTCCGGCATCCGCGGCAGCCTACAGCGGCGTTCGCCGGGATCGAGAGCGCCCAGCTAGTGCACGGTGCGCGTCAAGGTTCGTCCGGCGTGGCCCACGAAGGGATATCCCCGCTCAGACGGAACGCGCACTCGAAACTGGAGTCGCACGCCGGGCCGATGGACACGCAGACGATAGGTTCCGGAGAACGTCCCCCGCCGGCCCACCCGTCTCTGAGCGAACGTCTTCCAAGCCGCCCCGGGTGCCCGACCTTGGATCTCCACCAGCTTCCCGCGGCGCGGCAGCGGCCGGGACAGGACGCGCCCCCGGTACTTCACCAACGTGCCATTCAAAGCAACGCTTAGGCTCGCCGCCGCCTTGACGCGCAACGTCAACTGCACAGCCGCTGACGCACCCTGGTAGCTGAACGTCATCCTTCGGGAGGGTCCACGTCGCACGATGTAGGAGAAGGTTCCGTCTTGAGCCGTGGTTACGACGCTTCGCCGGGTGGTGCCAGCGCTCGGGCGCTCCTCGGAGTCAATAGCGACACCCGCAAGAGGCTCGCCGGCGGATCCGACAATCCGCCCTCTGATCACGACGCGCTGTCGATATCCGGCGGTGAGCGTTGCACGCCGATTGGCCGCGAAGGACGCGGTCAAACGCACGTTGCCGGGCACTTTCGCACCGGACAGCGAGCCTGAGCCGCCGACCGTCCCGTTCGCGACCCGAATCGCAGTCGTGGCTTGCATTGTCTTCTCGTTGCCTGCGGCATCCGTCACTCGCAGGGAGACCGGATAGATGCCGTCCGCCACCTTGCGCGTGTCGACCGAGATCGAGCCATTCCGCGCCTGGGGACACGCTGCAAGCGCCGCGTACGCGCAGTCGCCAACGAAGTCGGCTGTCCCGACAACTGTCTTTCCGATGATCGCCGAGACGCGCGCGACACCGGACTCGAGGTCGCCAGCGGTGTAACCCAGCGCTCGCACGCCGGATTGAGGCCCGTCGGCCATCAGTTCTCCGCCGTCGATCGACCCGGTGGGCGCAGAGCCCTCCTCGAGTGTCACTTCGGCGCCTCTGACGTCGAGAACATTCGTGTCGGTGGCAGTGCACGGTTCGCCGGTACCGCCAGAGCAACCAACGAGCACGAGATAGATCCGCGTGTCGGACGGCAGGAGCGGACTGACGTAGGGGGTCGTCAGCGTTGACCCACCAGGCGCGCCGAAGAGATCCACCACATTCGCCGACGTCGCGTTCCCGTTCTCCACCACGGAGTAGAACTGTGACCCCGTACTGCGCAGCCTGGCCACGAGCCACAACTTGACACGTCGTATCGCGATTGCAGGTGGAGACTCCATCGATACCCCGGCTATGAAGCCCCAGGGCATCGTTCCCGCGTTGATGCCGAATCCTCCTCCACTTGCACATTCGTCGTTTCCAAATGTCCCCCCGCCGGCGTTTGGATCCCAATGCCACGGGCCGATGGGCTGGCGGCGCTCGCCCGGTACGTTGCATGACCGCATGACGTACGTACCGGCACTGGCTGACTGCACCATTCCGAGAACCAGCGCAACGGCGAACGCGAACACGACCAAAGGCTTCGTCGATCGGCGCATACTCATCCGCGAGTGCCCTATCAGCCGCGTCATGGGCCGAACTCGTCGTGGCCACCCGTCGAGGCGAACTCGGGGGCAACCTTGGGCTTGGCAATCGATGCTGATGGCGACCGGAGCGCCGGTTTCATCGCGGCAGCGGAGATCGCGCGAAACGACTCGCGAGGCCGTAGCGAATCGAACTCAGTCGGCGACTTGGAGCTCGCGCTCTTGTTCGTCTGCCCGAACTCGTTGAGCCCGGCGGCGCCGGCGATCGCCGTTCGGTGTCGTGAACGCGTAGACGCCGCGATGGCGACGCTAGTGGCCACAGTCCTCCTCGGGGCTGGCGCGGCCTCGTGCCGGGCCGTGCTTGCCGCCCGATTCGAGCGATCGTGGCTCACCGTGCGCTCCACGGTCGCGTAACCGCCGCCTGCTACCGCGGCCGCAGACGCTGCCACCGCGGCGACCTTGCCGGCGGCCGCGGCCTCAATCGCAGCCTGGGCCTTCGACACTGCGTGAACCGCCCGCTCATGAATTCCGCCGACCGTGGCTTCGTACGCTCGGACGAACAGATTGGAGATGTGCTCGCTTCCCCCGGTGACGGTCGCGACGAGCGCAATCGGCAGGACGGCGGACAGCGGAGCTGAACTATCACGCAGAGCCGCGAGGGTGGCGCGACAGCCTGGGCAGTTGCGCAGATGGGGTCGCAGCTCGAGAATCTGCTGCGGAGTTGCTTCGCCGTCGACTATGGCGGATATCACCGGCATCCAGCGCTGGCACTCCGCCCCCGACTCGATGCCGGCGTAGCGCTTCAGGAAGCTGCGGCGGCCCTCGGTGAGACAGCGGTTCACCTTGGTGTACGACCACCCAGTGATGGCACCGATGTCGTTGTAGCTGTGACCTTGTGCCTTCAGCCATAGCGCCCGTAGCTCCTGCGGCTTCAAGCGTTGCAGCGCCTCCGCTGAGCGGCTGACCAGATCGAAGCTCAGCAGTTGCTCATCGGGAGTCGGACCACGATGTGACTCGTGGGTGTCGAAGTCGACGTCTGACGAGCTCACGAGCCTCTTTCGCGAGCGGCAGATTGCCTGCGCCTCGTGCTTGACGACGACATGCAGCCATCCCGCCGCGCGCTCGGCATCGAGCCGGTCGGCATGCGTCATGAAGATCTCAAGCGCGCGTTGATACGCGTCTTGGGCGTCGTCGATGCACATCGAATGCATGCGAGCCGTACGGAGCAGCGACTCGGCATGCGCGGCGACAGTGCGGAGTATCAGTTGCTCGGCCGGGCTGCTCTCTTTCCCTCCTCCATGCACGTCGCCCATCCGCCTACCTCCGCTCCGGGGTCTCCGCGAGACCTTTCCCGCTCTAGGGGAACGTACGAGGAATTTCGCCCCCGGGTGTACGACTATTTTCCGCAATTTGCGGCGTTTCGTGGTGCTCGGCCGCTTCGGCTGCGGCGGAATCCGGCGTGCGCGATCGATGGCGTGGGACCGGAAGAAGCCAACGAGCCGCCCGGAGCCCACCATCGGGAACCGGGCGGCCGCGGCCTGGCTACGTCGTGAGCCTCACCACCAGCGGCGCGGTGCCTTCGCCGATCCGGCCGCTGTCGCCTGCCCATTGGGCGACGAAGACCGCGGGGCCCTTGACGTTGAAGGTCGCCGAGAACGAGCCTCCGTTGGCGCCTGCGGGGACCGTACGGCTTGACCAGACCGAGCCGTTGAGGCTGCGGGCGGAGACGGTGATCTGCTCGCCTCCGATGGCGCCGCCGAGTGTTCCGGTGATCGTCACCTTGCCGCGCGTCCTGCGCAGCGACGCCTTCGTGAGCCTCGACGGCGTCGCCTTGATCTTCAGCGGCGAGGCGGCGCCGGCGTCGCCGCCGCTGGCCGTGAAGAAGAACCGCCGCGACGCGGTGGAGCCGTCGGTGGGCTGCACCAGCGAGAACGCGTGCGTGGCGTCGGCGGCGACGATCCCCAGCGCGCCGATCCGCCCGGTCGAGATCGCCTGTGGCCGCCATGACCGCCCGCCGTCGACGGTATGCAGCACGTACGCGTTGGCGCTGTCGCCGCCGAAGCCGCCGATGCTCAGGTAGCCGCTCGTCGCCGAGCCGAACGTCATCCCCGTGACGTTGGACGTCCCGGCGGACAGCGACTGCGTCCAGGACCGGCCGCCATTGGCGGTGCGCCACACGCGGCCGGCGGTGTCCAGGAGGAACCCGGCCGAGCGCGAGACGAAGGCGGCCTGCCGGATGCGCGTCTTCTTGCTCGGCAGCTTCACCGCCCTCCAGCCCCGCCCCTTGTCGGTCGAGACGAGCAGCTGCTTGCCGCCCGCTCCCCAGGCGAAGATCGCCGAACCGGCGAGCTGGCCGTCGCTGAGGGCGGCCTTGGAGACGAGCTTGCCCGCAACCGGGTTGAACTCGCCGCCGTTGATCGCCCGCTTGATCCCGCTGGGCCCGAACAGCAGGACCGTCGTGTCGCCCGGGACCGCTACCACGGCCCGCGCCGCTCCACCGGGACCCGCGCTGAGCGTCTGCCACGTCAGCCCGCCGTTCTGGGTGCGGAACAGCCCGCCGCGGACGTCGAGCGCGTAGCCGGTCTTGACGTCCGGCCACGACGTGTCGGCGAGGTCCGCGGACGTCGACACATTGGCGACCTTCCAGCTGACGCCGCCGTCGAGCGTCAGCGCGAGCTGCCCCTTCGCTCCCGGCGCGAACGCCGAGGACGGCACGGGGCCGCGCCGCACGAGCGAGAACCGCCCGCCGATGTCGCCGCCGACCGGCACATAGTTGATCCCCGCGTCGTCGGAGACGACGGTCTGCCCGGCAGCGCCGACGGCGACTGCGCGCAGCGGGTTGGCGAACGCGGCCGCCGCGAGCGGGACGCTCGACGCGGTGATCGTCACGGCCGTCTCGCCGCTGTCCGTGGTGCGGTCGAGCTCGCCCTTGCTCGTCGTCAGCAGGCAGGTCGCCGCGTCCGCGCAGCCGATCGAGGTCAGGATCAGCCCGGCGCCGAAGCCCTGCTTGGTCCAGGTCAGGCCGGCGTCGGTGCTGCGCAGCAGCGTCTCGGCGCCGATCGCGTACAGCGTCGCCGCATCGAAGCGGTACACGCGCTCGACGTTGGCGGCCGGGATCGGCAGCGACTTCCAGGACACGCCGGCGTCGGTCGTGAAGTACGCGACGCTGGGGGCGCCGGCGGCCGGCATGACGAAGGCGATGCCGGCGTCGGGGCTGTTGAACACGATGTCCTTGGCGACCGCCCCGCCCGGCGTCGCGCTCGCCTGCGTGCCCGGGATCGCGGTCTGCTTGGAGAACGACTGGCCGCTGTCGGTCGTGCGCAGCACGGAGCCGTCGCGCAGCAGCAGATATCCAGTGGTCTTGTCGACGAAGTTCACGGACTGCACGCGATCGGGGCAATCGATCTCGGCGACGATGAAGATCTTGTGGAACGTCTTGCCGCCGTCGTCGGTGCGGCGCAGGACGCAGCCGTCGGAGCCGAGGACGACGATCGTCTCGGGATCGATGATCTGCAGCCGCGACAGGTCGCTGGCCGTGCCGGTCGCCAGGCCCGACCAGGTGACTCCACCATCGTCGGTGCGCAGCGCCGTGCCGGCGGCGCCGACGGCGTAGCCGCGCCCGGCCTGGAAGTCGATCGCCGTCAGCGCATTACCCTGAGGCGCGGGATTACCCCAGTTCCACCCTGACAGTGGCACGCGCACCGAGGCCGCGGATGCGCCCGCAAATACGGTGAGCAGGGCAGCAGTGACCGCCACGGACCGCGGTCCGAATCGCTTGATAGACATTCGTGTCTCCTCCAGTGAAACTGGCGTTGGTGGCCCGTCCTCCCGGCACCAACGGTGCCGCGCGTCTATAACGCGTGAGCCCGCGGAGAAGTTGCGCCGATACTTTTTTCGGTGACGCGGAGGCGTCCCCGCACCGCCGCGGTCAGCGCGCCAGCGCGGCCTGCGAGCCGGGCAGCAGCATCTCGGCCTCGTCGGCCACCTTGCGCAACTGCTCGATCGTCTGGCGCAAGATCCGCGAGACCTGCATCTGGCTGACGCCGAAGATGGCGCCGATCTCGGCCTGCGTCAGGTCCTCCTCGAAGCGCAGCCGCACCATCTCGCGCGCCCGCGACGGAACCGTCTTGAGCAGATCATCCAATGCCGCGCGCTGCTCGGCGCGCTCGATGTCCGGGTCCTCGGAGCCGATCGTGTCGCCAAGCGTCATCGCGTCACTGGCGTCGCCCTGCGGCGTCTGCAGGGAAATCGCGGAGCGACCGCGCCGCGCCTGCAGCGCCTCGAGGACCTGCTCGTCATCGAGCCCGGCCGC